>NZ_LZPK01000347.1:0-3295 GCF_001729375.1 Methanosarcina sp. A14
ACTGGATCAATGAAAGACAGAAGAAAAAGTCAGAGAAACGAAAAAACGTTGAACTGCACGAGTACCATATAAAGCGCCGTCCCTGTAAAGATGCTGAGCATGGCATTTCTTTTCCAGAAATGCAGCCCGGCAACGACACATATGGTGAACAATTCCGGAATCCCGTAAGGAGCTGTAAGCCATTGAACATCTTTCAGGCAGTAGATGACAAGCAGCAGGAGAATCATAGGAGGCAGGTTTTTTTCAATAACTGCGAGCATTGCAGGGGGTTCCTTTGATCTAAAAAATATAAACGGAAGAGCTCTGGTTGTAAAGGTTACAAGCGCTATGACTGCAATGGTAATGAACATTTGAAGAGCGTTCAGCATCAGTTTTCCTCCTTTATTTTGTCTTCAACAGACTGCATGGATGTATTAATTAACTGAATTTCCTTCTTTATTTGTGAATTTCCCTGCATTTTCTGTGTTTTCTCCGTTTCCTGTGTTTTCCAAGTTTTCTGTGTTTTCTGAGTTTCCTGTGTTTTCTAAGTTTTCTGTGTTTTCCGAGTTTCCTGTGTTTTCAGTGTTTCCTATATTCCTGTGTATTCTGCTTTCTTTGTGTTTTCTGCATTGACTTTTCCCTGCCAATCAAGATCAGGGTTCCAAGAACAATTGAGGCAAGCAACATATTGTCGGAGCTGAACAGAATAAGAGAAAGGGCTCCTGCACCAACTGCGGCTATGAAGGGAAAGCGTGTCTCTGAACTGAAATATTGCTCTATGGTCAGCACCACAAATAGCGCAGTCAGCACGAAACTCATACCCTCAATATTAAGATCCAGGACAGAGCCGAGTACAGCTCCCAGAACTGAACCTGCGATCCAGTATGAGTGGTCAAGGGCTGCAATATAGAAGTAAAACTTTGATTTTGAGCTGCCCTGCGGAACATCTGTTGTGGTCAGGAGAGCGTATGTCTCATCGGTTAGTGCAAAGATCAGGTAAGGTTTAATCTTGCCGATACCGGAAAACTTCTCAAGCAGGGACAAACCGTAAAAAGCATGCCTGAAATTCAGAAGCAACGTGGCTATGGCAAACTCAGTTAGTCCTGCGCCGGCAGAAAGTAAAGCTACTGCCAGGAACTGGCCAGAGCCTGCATAGACAAAGAGGCTCATAATAAAAGCATAAATCCAGTGATATCCTGCACCGTCAAGCAGAAATCCAAAAGCCATTCCGAGAGGAATATACCCGAGAAGCACAGGAATTGTGGTTTTGAAGGCGGTGGTGAAAAGATCTTTATTTTTTTCGCCTGTTTTTTTGTACTCCTCATTTCTGACCATGCTATCTATCTTCTGTTGCCTGTAACGTAATTCCTTTTGAAAAATGAGAAACAGAAATTATATTTATCATATATATCTTTTGTCAATATAGAATTACTATCGTGAGGAAGAATCGTCAGCCTGCTCACAGTTAAAAATCAAATTTGCACTGGTGCACCCCACTGCAAGTAACGAGAGATTTAACTGAAATAAATATTAGCTGTTGATAAATATACTAGATCAACTAGACCAACTAGACCAGGATTATTTTTATATTCCATACAATATTATTATCTCTGGGGAATAAATGTCTGGTATAGACAGTGATAGTTTCATGTTGATTTCTTTTGATTTGCAAAAAATAGCCTTGATACTTATCATTATTGGTTTCATCATAGTAAGGGTAGGGAAATTAAGTAAAGGAAATTTAAACAGACACGATATGATATCCGCATTCGGATATTTGCTGGTCGTCTTATCTGTCCCTTATATGATTAATTTTACATACGACACCATAGTCTCGCAAACAGTTACTCCTGTAATTTTAATTCATTCATTAATAGGAATTGTAATTTTACTCCTGGGATTTATTGTTGTGATTAACAGAAGAAGCTGGAAAATCAAAAGGAGATGGAAAACTAAAGTTAACATGCAAATTCTTTTAGTTTTATGGCTGGTAAATTTCATATTGGGGACATATATGGCTTTATTTACTTAATTTTGAGTATAAAGAAAACCATTGTATTAGTATTGAAAAATTTATAAAATATGGAAAATCTACAGATCTACCGAAATAGGTTTAACGAATTAGCTTAAAACCCACCAAAATGAATTTTATCTCCAAATTAATAAAGTTTCAAACTATTCTTGTGGTCAGAATATCGACTGATTATTCAGAATCTGAGATTCAGAAAAATAATATTGAGTTCTGGTAATTCTGAGTTGTAATTCTGAGTTCTGGTAATTCTGAGTTTTGGGATCAGTTCCGTGTCTAAAGATAATACATTATTAGTGAAGATGTTTCCATTAAAGAGCTAACTAACGGAGAAAAAGGGAAAATTTAAACAGGCGATCAAAATGACAGATAAGGTTCAACCACTTGTAAGCTTATCGAAAAAACCAACTGAACCCAAAATGGTAATTAACCTCAGACGCATCAAGCATAAGATCCTAATAATGAGTGGGAAAGGCGGAGTTGGGAAAAGCACAGTTGCAGCAAACCTGGCTAGCGGACTGGTTATGCATGGATATAGAGTGGGACTTCTTGATTGTGATATTCACGGCCCGACTATTCCCACAATTTTCGGTATGGAATCTATGAAGCCAGAAGTTAGCGAAGAAGGCATAATGCCAGTTGAGGTTCTTCCCAATCTTTTGTTGATGTCCATAGGTTTTCTACTCGAAGATAAAGACTCTCCCATCATCTGGAGAGGGCCATTAAAAATGGGGATCATCGAAAAGTTACTGGAAGATGTCGTATGGGGAGCTCTCGATTTTCTGATTATAGATCTGCCTCCGGGTACAGGAGACGAACCTTTGAGCCTGGCTTTGCTGATCCCAGATATTGATGGTTCGGTACTTGTAACAACTCCTCAGGACGTAGCTCTCGTCAGCGTCCGCAAATCAATCGGATTTTCTAAAGAACTCAATGTTCCTATTATAGGTATTGTCGACAATATGCATGGGTTGATCTGTCCTCACTGCGGCAAGCCAATAGAAGTGTTTAAAAATGGAGGAGTGGAAAAAGCTTCAAAGGATTTCAATATCCCTATCCTTGCCAGACTTCCGATAGAGCCAAAAGTCGCAGAAATGGAAGATAAGGGCACAGTTGTCCAGGAAATGCTTAAACACGACACTGAATGGCAGAAGAACTTTGAAAATTTTGTGATTGCAGTAGAAAAAATCCTGCTGGAAAAGTAAGTGAGATAAGTAGTTGAAGAATTTAATGTAGTTCGGAATTATGCACTTGAGGTTCAAAATCAATTACTAAAATCAATTACAC
>NZ_LZPK01000348.1:0-3257 GCF_001729375.1 Methanosarcina sp. A14
CTTGATCTCAATAGTTTAATCGGTTTGTTAAGCTACAAATTAACTGATAATTTTAGTATCAAAGAAGCTGGCAAATGGTTAAATCAGAAAGAGATTCTGGATATCTTAAATCTTGGAAGTTTTCACGAAAGAGTTCTTTACAGAACTCTTGAGCTTTTGGGACGTAACAAAGAGGAAATTCTGTGTGATATTCTGGACTCTCTCTTTTCTACTTATGGTTTTGAAGAGACGAATATAAACCTGGATTGGACAAGTATAGTTCTTCACGGAACTAAAGCCAACCTTGGTAAATTCGGATATAGCAGAGATCACGGACCTGACAAGTTGCAGAGAACAGTTGGAGTTAGTGAGTTAGCTGATCCCATAAACATACCTATCGAAGTTACAGTGAATAAAGGAAACGTTCTTGATCTTGAGCACTTTTCTGATACTTTTAACCAGGTTAAAAGTAGGCTTAAAAAAGGCTCTCTTATTGTTTTTGATAAAGGAGCTAATAACAAAGACAATCTCAACCTTATACTGGATGCTGAAATGGATTATCTCACTTCCATGAAGCTGAATAAGAGTGATGATAAAATAATTGAGAACTTTGATCTGGAAAGAGCAGAATTGATTGATTCCAAAAAATGTATATATGGAATAAAAATCGTTAAGCTCAGTACTATTAAGTACTTTTATTTCTCTGAATCTCTACAGAAAAAGCAGTTAGAAGTAAAAGCAAGAGCTGCTATGAGGAAATTACAGGAAGAAAAATAAGTTCAAAAGGCCATATAACAAAAAAATCTTCCCAAAAGATTCAGAGTAAATAATGAGTTGATTGAGATTAATTACTCTTTTAGAACTAAGCTCTTCGAGCTTAGTGACGAGGAAGCTATTGAACTCCTGAAAGCTTCACTGATTAATGGGAGAGAAGGATTTTTCTGTCTGAAATCAAACAGGGATTTGACACTTGAAGATGCATTGATAACATACAGAAAAAAAGATTCTATTGAGAAAATATTCCATTCATTGAAGAACGAAATAAACATTAAACCGTTGAGAGTGTGGTCGGATGATAGCATTTATGGAGCTATTATCCTTGGTTTTATCGCTCAATTATTCATATCGCTGATGCGAGATGAATTTGAAGGGATAAAACACGTATCTACAAAATTCATTAAAAAAGCTTGAAGAATTTGACACTTACAATCAAATTCAAGATAAATGGAGTAAAAAACTATATTTTTGCGAATTTTGACTGGATAAATAGCTTAATAGTAGCAAAAATGAATGGAATTACATAGAATATATAACAAATTTTTATAAACTTAAACAAATTGTCAAGTCCATTTGGGATAAAAAGAAGGGAAATATTCAGTAACAATTAGTGGATACTGTCAAAGTCAGGTTTTATTTCAAAATGCTTCACCACCGAAAACTGGTACAAAAGTATCAATTAATGACCCCAGGTTGTACTTTAGAATTACAGCAGTTTCAAAAATATCTCGCACTTCGGGAAAATTCATAGATATTATCTTGCTCACTGTTTTTTTACTGGGAACACGACATCAAGTTCTTAAGAAATGTATATTATTAATGAATTACTAATATTAATAGAATAGTTCATTGGGGTAACCAAGAAAGAAAAACTTCCATACTTAAGTCTGGAATGGAGAAAAGACAGGCGGAAAGAATGTAATGCTTCTCTGTACTTTTGAAAGAGGTAAATAAAAGACAGTAAGTGTGAATAATACATTAGGAGTTGAAGTTTATGGGAATAGATGAAGAACTGCACGTTCCAAAGAAAATGAATTTTGTGCCGACAACGAAAATAAAAGGATCTAAGGTCTTAACTATTAAAGATGAAGAACTTGGAAAGATTGAAGAAGTCATGATTGACTCTGAACGGGGAAGAATAGCATACGTAATACTTGCTTGTGATTGTTTTATTGGTATGTCCTGTAAATTATTTGCCATTCCCTGGGAAGCTCTTAAAGCAACTCGAGGTGATTATATCCTTAGAGTTGAGAAAGGAGCATTCAAAGCGGCAGAAGGTTTGGGCGACAACGTGTGGACTTTAACTCGTAATGATTTGACTAAAATATATGAAAAGTATAACGTTCCTCCTTACTGGGAAGTTTAAATGCCCATTTTCGAGTAATGAGATAAAAATTGTTGCTTCCAATCCCATTTCCTTACAGATGTAGGACTTATGCAGTTGAACTGAAAAATCAACAGCATCAAACCACTAACTGTAGTAGACCATTAACTGTCTAAAACAGGATTTCAATCCACAGTTTCTTCCGTGATTGATTTTGAATTTCAAGTGCGTACAGTCCTAAGAAAAAGACAGAAAAGACTTGAAGTTCTCAGAATGGGCAGTGTAGCGAAAGTCCTGTAAAATATGATTGACTCTATATCCATTTTCTTCATCACAAAAAATAGGATGTAGAGTCAATGATTAATGTATTCTCATTCAAAAAGATTATCTTGTCGATCAGGAAGATGGAATTCGCCAGTTAATTACCTGGTTTTTAAATCTTGTCATGGAGAAGGAAGCCCTTCTCCAATCTTGTGCACAAAGTTATAGCGTACTGATTCACGAAAAACCAGTAGAAACGGCTACAAATCCCGCACTCTCCTTACCAAATATGGAGAACTTGAATTGTTAAAGCCTCAGTTCCGTGAATTTCCTTTTGAAACTCAGGTATTTGAAAAATATTCCAGGGTTGAAAAGTCTATATTAGCTGCTGTAGCGGAATCTTACCTTCAAGGTGTTTCTTCCACCCGACGGGTGGAAAAGGTCATGACTGCTTTAGGATTAGAGGGAATCTCGGCCTCTTCTGTTTCCAGAATTACTAAAGACCTTGATGAGAAAGTTGAAGAATTTCTCTCAAAGCCAATAGAACATGAAATTCCTTACCTTTTTGTTGATGCGATTTATCTTAAAGTAAGAGATTGACTCCATTATGAAAATAAAGCTCTTTTTGTAGTTGCTGGAATCAGAGATGATGGTTTACGTAAGATTCTTGGAGTAAGATTGGCAGACAGTGAAGACTCTCTATTCTGGGAAGATCTATTCGAAGACCTGAAAGAAAGAGGGTTAAGAGGCGTCAAGTTAGTTGTTTCTGATGGTCATAAAGGGATACGAAAAGCATTTAGAGAATCCTTTATTGGATCAAGCTGGCAGATGTGTCATGTTCATCTGATAAGACAAGTTCTAAAAAAGGTTCCAAAAAAGAAACAGAAAGAAGTATCAGAAAAAATAAAAGAAGCAT
>NZ_LZPK01000349.1:0-12451 GCF_001729375.1 Methanosarcina sp. A14
TTCAATCCTTGTTTTAGTGGATCTTGCTCACGAATAGAGACATCGTATGTGTAACGTGGATAAATTCATAGTTTCAATCCTTGTTTTAGTGGATCTTGCTCACGAATATTATCAAGTATAGAGGCAGACACATCAACTTCTAAGTTTCAATCCTTGTTTTAGTGGATCTTGCTCACGAATCAGGCCAACTGGAAACAGTGTTTAGGCTGAGAATGTTTCAATCCTTGTTTTAGTGGATCTTGCTCACGAATAACTTGGTTTGATGATTGATAAATCATGATGATAAGTTTCAATCCTTGTTTTAGTGGATCTTGCTCACGAATTGATAAAATTATTGCAGAAATTAACAAGAGGTGTGCAGTTTCAATCCTTGTTTTAGTGGATCTTGCTCACGAATGAGCCAATGTGTGGGGTTTCTTTGTCGAATTTCAGCTGTTTCAATCCTTGTTTTAGTGGATCTTGCTCACGAATCCATCACAAAAACGATGAATGCAGAATACAACACGTTTCAATCCTTGTTTTAGTGGATCTTGCTCACGAATAAAAGTCAGGGTCCACAGCACAGGCCGCCCATAGAGGTTTCAATCCTTGTTTTAGTGGATCTTGCTCACGAATAATCAATTACACCACCAACTATATTTTTAATTGAAGTTTCAATCCTTGTTTTAGTGGATCTTGCTCACGAATTGTAGCGAATCTTCAGACTATGATACGTAATCAGAAGTTTCAATCCTTGTTTTAGTGGATCTTGCTCACGAATTGTTGTATATTTTACTTTAATATTTTTGTGGAGAAAGTTTCAATCCTTGTTTTAGTGGATCTTGCTCACGAATTTTCAATTCAGAACGCATTTCATCAATCAGAGATATGTTTCAATCCTTGTTTTAGTGGATCTTGCTCACGAATAAATATGCTGGATATCTCTCGAATACGATGGTCCAGTTTCAATCCTTGTTTTAGTGGATCTTGCTCACGAATTTTGATCTAATGATCAGTTTGTTACAACAAACCGTGTTTCAATCCTTGTTTTAGTGGATCTTGCTCACGAATCCGAAAATACAATATTATTGTATCGAGTAGGTGATTGTTTCAATCCTTGTTTTAGTGGATCTTGCTCACGAATATAATCACTTATATTAGTCAATCCATTTATTGTGTTTCAATCCTTGTTTTAGTGGATCTTGCTCACGAATACCTGGAATAATCAATGGAGTATACGTGATGGGTTTCAATCCTTGTTTTAGTGGATCTTGCTCACGAATGTTTGGATTATACCAGGAAATTCATTATTAGTTATGTTTCAATCCTTGTTTTAGTGGATCTTGCTCACGAATCTACCAACTGCTAAATCAAGAACATCTTTAACAGAGTTTCAATCCTTGTTTTAGTGGATCTTGCTCACGAATTGGATTTTTATTAAAATCAAAAAACGAAGATAATGATGTTTCAATCCTTGTTTTAGTGGATCTTGCTCACGAATTGTTACTTTAAATCCTTTCAGTGGTGGATATGCTTGATGTTTCAATCATTGTTTTAGTGGATCTTGCTCACGAATGGTCGACAACAAAGCTTTGAATGAAGAAAAACTCATGTTTCAATCCTTGTTTTAGTGGATCTTGCTCACGAATAAATAATGCATCTATCTTCTAAGATATCAATCCTGTTTCAATCCTTGTTTTAGTGGATCTTGCTCACGAATTTTGTATTAGGTTATACCGAATCATGGATTGCAGATCCATCTAGTTTCAATCCTTGTTTTAGTGGATCTTGCTCACGAATCAGACTCTGCTGGAACAATTTCAGTTGAATTATCAGTTTCAATCCTTGTTTTAGTGGATCTTGCTCACGAATATTTTTTAGATCGTTATGCTGAGTGGATTGAACATATGTTTCAATCCTTGTTTTAGTGGATCTTGCTCACGAATTGTACACGGAGTTGAATATGCATGTACAGATATTGAGTTTCAATCCTTGTTTTAGTGGATCTTGCTCACGAATATGAAAAGTTTAGGACTTAATGAAGAAGAATAGTTTCAATCCTTGTTTTAGTGGATCTTGCTCACGAATATATATAGCAGGACAGGATTATCCTGGTGAAATGTTTCAATCCTTGTTTTAGTGGATCTTGCTCACGAATATCCTAGAGTAGTTGTGTGGGGTTTAACAAGTGGTAGTTTCAATCCTTGTTTTAGTGGATCTTGCTCACGAATCTTGTACAAACAAGATTGACGAATATTGTAAAGTTGTTTCAATCCTTGTTTTAGTGGATCTTGCTCACGAATAAAAAAGGTATTGGTCGCTTAAATGTCGATAGAAGTTTCAATCCTTGTTTTAGTGGATCTTGCTCACGAATTCTAACCCTCTTTTTTTTGGGTCCATGACTAGATGTTTCAATCCTTGTTTTAGTGGATCTTGCTCACGAATGCAGACCCTAAAGGCGGTTCACTCTGGGAAATAAAGTTTCAATCCTTGTTTTAGTGGATCTTGCTCACGAATTATCATATACAATATCATCCGAAGACGACGGAGAAAGTTTCAATCCTTGTTTTAGTGGATCTTGCTCACGAATAAGCGTCAACCCTAGCTGGAAAATCGACCTGAATTAGTTTCAATCCTTGTTTTAGTGGATCTTGCTCACGAATAATAACTCTTTCTGCTCATCTCACCAGTCATACAAGTTTCAATCCTTGTTTTAGTGGATCTTGCTCACGAATCTGGTGGCAAAGTATTGATGATGGGTGGAACATTTTGTTTCAATCCTTGTTTTAGTGGATCTTGCTCACGAATTCTTTTTATTCTACCCGTTCTAAGCTTCAATATGTTTCAATCCTTGTTTTAGTGGATCTTGCTCACGAATGTAACACATACTCCGGAGTTAGAGACCCCTTTATAAGTTTCAATCCTTGTTTTAGTGGATCTTGCTCACGAATTTATACGCCATGCGGACTTAAAAACGACAATATGTTTCTATCCTTGTTTTAGTGGATCTTGCTCACGAATCGCGGAACAGTTAGGCGTATCTATGGCCGATGTCGGGTTTCAATCCTTGTTTTAGTGGATCTTGCTCACGAATACAGTAAATGACATTCCAAGAAAACCTATGTAAAACCAGTTTCAATCCTTGTTTTAGTGGATCTTGCTCACGAATAGCAGGAACGGAGGCTTAATATGCCTCCAATAGATTTGTTTCAATCCTTGTTTTAGTGGATCTTGCTCACGAATAATAAATCATACAGGCAGTAATGCCTACGAATCAGGGTTTCAATCCTTGTTTTAGTGGATCTTGCTCACGAATTAAGTGGTCTTTACCAGAGTCTATAAGAGCCTTTATGTTTCAATCCTTGTTTTAGTGGATCTTGCTCACGAATCTCATTTAGTAGAGCGATTTCAAGTGGGAAATTTGGTTTCAATCCTTGTTTTAGTGGATCTTGCTCACGAATAGGGCAAAATTTTCCGTTATTTGGCTAGAAAAGCCCTGAAATGAGCCCTTTTTTGGGGCTAAAATTCTTGCTGGAAAATTATCAAACCCTTTATAAATACAAGAAAAATCTCTTCATACGCAGATATTCCTGTAACAGCAATCTACGCATTTTCTAGATGATTTGGTAGTTTTGGGATATAAGCCTTTTTGAACGATATCGAGTATTTCCCCAATAATTTTCTCAGCTTTTTTGAAATCAGAAGTAGTAATTTTCATTTCTTTAACCAGACTGTTGCTTCTGGTGAAACAGATATAAGCACGGTTTACTTCAATATTATAGTTTTCCCGGATCAAAAGAGCCTGCAAAACCAGCTGAAACTTATAGGTTTTAAAAATCTTGTCTTTATACTCAGCAAATTTATATTCAAGAGGAGCAGCAGTCCCGTCTTCAAGAAAAAGTACTTCATCTACTATTCCCTTTATATGATGCTGTTTTGAAGCAATGAATACGTCTCTCTCTTTCCTTATACAGTTAAGTTTCTTCCTCACGTAATCCCTGTTGGTTAGTTTCCTTGTTTCATGGACCTCGCGGCCTTTAATAACCTTGAACCTTTTCTCTTCATGCTGGGAAATGTCGAGACAGTACATATAGTAGATAAAGCGAGAGCAAAAAAGGTATTCAAGCACATCTGAAATTCGGATTATTGATTCAGAATCGTTTTCAGACTCAGGTTCAATGTATGTCTCTTCTTCATTCTCGGAATCATTTTCAGGAGCTATATTTTTTTTACAACCGGTTTCAACCCGCTGATCACTTCCCGCACACTCAGAAGAGCTACCTTCTTTGAGAGCAAAATTCGTCATACTTCTTACCTCAAAACTCAGAAGAATTTGGTAATCACTTCATCACTGACAAGCTCTTTATCAAAAGCCTGGCCGAGCAGCTGGACTTTCTTGAATGACTGCTCATCCATTGGAAAAATATACACAGAATCACGTTCAATGTCAATCAGTTCTTCACATTCAAGACCCAGAGAGTCTCTGTCATTCGTATTTAAGTCTCCCAGAAAAACACTTTTCTGAACTCTATAAAGCCCATAGCTCTTACAGCGATCACTTACTTTCTGGCGAACCCTGTTCTCCGTAATGTCATATATTACCCAGACAAGCAAACCCAAACTCCTCCATTCTTATTTTCAACCGAATCACTTTCCGGCTTTCTCAAATCAATAAGTTTCTACTTTCTCGAATCAATAAGTTACTGAGTGCCGGTCTTATCGCATTGAAACTTTCATTTCCCGATAAGGTTATTTGCAATCCTGTGGCAGTCAAACTGGATTGTATTTCCAATTTTGATGTTCCTTCCCCTGTAGCTTATTTCTTTATCAAAAGTTTCATTGACAGCCTGGATAAGAACGGCTTTACCTTCTTTGTTAAGAGTCATGCCATTGGGAATTTCATCAAAAAAGTTGTCTGAAACCTGTTTTTTTGAAAAAAGGTTGAAAACTGTCCTGTCAATGTGGATGCGGTACATTTCTATCAGGTCAAACACAAAAGATTTCTTGTTATAGTCGTCTGTGTGGTTAAAACCAACATAAGGGTCAAGCCCTGCTATAATGCATGCTTTTTCCACTTTTGAATATAAAACCCCATATCCATAATTCAAAAGGCAATTGAACCCATCTTTTGCAGGGTTTCGACTTCGACCATTGAATTTCCACCTGTCAGGCAAAAGAAAACTCAAAGCCTCAAAATAGTGCCTGGAAGCCATTCCCTCAAGGCCCATTATTTTTCCCCGCATCTCGTCAAGTTTTCCTTCAAGTGCTTCAAGCTGGGATTTCATGTCTTCCATTCCGGAAATGTAGTCGTCAAGTTCGTCTTTCTGATCAGGCCTGTTCTTTTTGAGGTCTTTCAAAAAAAGGATCTGGCTGTCAATCTTCTGCTCTATCCAGCCTTTTGCAAGCCTGAACCCTTCGGGCTCGTCTGAGATTTCAAGCTGCCTTCTTCTTATGTAGGTTGTGCTCCCGAGTTTTGAGTGCCAGACCCGCCCGAATGGATCGCCAAAATTGTCCAGAAAAACGATATCGATATTGTTTTCGACTGCAAATTTGATGGCATCGGTTGTTATTGTTGCAGAAGTTGTAATCAAAATGCTGTCAACTTTCTTTTCAGAGACCTCGAAGGTCTTATCGTCAACTTTTACAAAAAAGCAGTTGTTCTGCTTTTTTAGAAATGAACCGCGGGTGTTGATTACAAGCTGCATCTTTTCACCGTTCCAAAACCGCGAGATACGGATTTTCCAAGACCGAAATAGTCGGGGAGATTAAAATTGGATTTGAACCCACCTTTAAAACCAGCCATTTTTTTACCTTTGAAATTTACTCTGATTGGTTTGACATCCAACTTAACTCTAATTTTATCTTCAATCCGGCAATCCAGGTATTTAGCCATGGACAGTATGTTTCCGATCAAAATTTTTGTTAATAATTCGTCTTTCTCTATTTCGTCTGCAGCATTATAATTGTCTATGTTTTTTTGATTCAATGCAAACCATGGAGTTTTAAAAACATATTCCTGAATCTCTTTGGTGACACCAAAAAAAATGGATTCAGTGTTTATTTCTGCTCTTTCAAGACAAAACCGGGTACCCTCAATATTTATTTCCTCCTCACAAATGCCAATATCCAGAATAAGGTTTGCACCTTCTCCCAATCCCACAAGAGTAGGTATGCCATCAATGACTTTGTACTGGACTAAAGGGTACCTGTAAATAGGTCCTTTTTCTCCATGATTATGCATGAGCTCTTCAAAAGAGTATTTTTTTGCAAAAAAACCTCTGAGTTTTGAACCGTCACGCATATGGAGCCGAACATCCGGATATTGTACGCAGCTGTAATTTATATGCAAAAAAACACCTCAAAAAATTTCAATGCTTTGTGTGTCTGAAATAATACCCTTATCTTCTGAATAAAGTTGTCTGGTACCTCGGGTCATTGGAAGATATTCAACATCAAATCCTTTTATTTCCTGAAGATCGTCACGAATTTCCGAATAAGTTTTTTCGTTAATGGATATTCGATATTGATTCAACTGACGGAACAGGTTTTTGATTTCAAAACTATATTCCCATGGGTTCTTAGACGCTTTTTCTTTCTTTTTGATATCCCTGAGTTTTTCAATAATTTGAGAACATTCTGGGTCCGCTTCGATAATTATGTCTCTTTTAAAGGCATAGTCCTTTTTAATCAACTCAAAAGAATCTCTTAGCTTTCTTAAATCGAAATTCTCCACATCTTCGAGCATTTCTTTGGAGATATCATGACTAACCTTTTCAATTATCTTCTTCGCATAAGTTTCATTCAAGAAATAGATCTCTTTTTCCTGGATTACCTCTTTATTTTCAAGAATGTCCAGAGTTATATCGGTCAAAAATACCGGGTATATATAATTATGAAAATAAGCATCTGTTTTTTCATGTTTTAGCCTATATACATGAACTTCACCGGGTTCCTGACCAACTCCATTTCTGTTAGCTCTTCCTGCAGTTTGGTTTATCGAACTGAGAGGTGAAAAGTCCCTGTAAACGACATCAAGGTCAATATCAACACCAGCTTCTATTAACTGTGTCGAAACAACAACTAATTTTTCAGGACTATTTTTTATGAAATTGATCTTTTCAAGCCTTGCTTTTGGATATATTTCGGTTGAAAGATATAGACAGGTTCTGCCAGTATTTTCTTGAAGAAATTCAAATATTTCCTTTGAAGACTTGATTGTATTAAGTACAATCAAAAAACTTTTTTCTTCCCGATCCTCGATGTCTTCAAGTAGTATATTTTTGAACTCATCCAGCGATTCTTCCTCATGAATGTGGTTGCAAATCTTTATTCTGTTAAGCTTTTCAAAATAAGTTTTCTTCCCAGGTACAAGCTCATGAGTGCCTACTAAAAAAGGCATCGTTGCGGTTACAAAAATGAACCTTGTATTATATTTCCTTGCCAGTAATTCAAAAAATTTCCTTATTACGGGATAATATTTTTCATCTACTGCCTGTATTTCATCGAGAATAATGATTGAATTCGTGAGACGATGAAAACGATGTGCTATGGAATTATTTCCTAACTTAAAAACAGTATTGAACAACTGTACGAAGGTAGTCGTTATAATTTTGCTTTGCCAATTATCATAACAAAACCTGGCATCATAATTTTTGTATTCTTTTTCATCAGATTCATATTTTATTTCAGAAAGAGAGTGATGCTTTAGGATTTCTGTATCCTTTGGTTCTTCATTACCTTGATTAAATTTTATGATGTTTAGTAATTCATCATAATTTTGATCGATTATACTCATATAAGGAAGAGAATATATAACTCGTGATTCGTTGCCATAAAGTCTCTCAAGTTTGTCGGCTAGGTAAAGGGCTGAATAATATGCAAGAAATGTTTTCCCGGATCCCGTTGGGACATTGATCGAAAAAAAGTAATCGGAATTCAAATCAACAAGAGCAAGTTCTTTTTTTATTTCCTCAAATATCTCGTCTCTCATCTGGAATATTTGAGAATCTGCAATTGCCTCATTCTTAGATAAGAGATTGAAGCGTATATGATCCTTATATTTTTCAACAAACCAGCTTGGTTTTTGGGCCGGCAACTTTGGGGACTCGGAGATCAACTGCATTTTGTCTGCAGTAAGTAGGAGGGAATAAACATAATTGAAATCTAAAGTATCTTCTATTGAAAACTTATTTAATTGCCACCTGCTACGAAAATGCTTTTTTATTTTTTTGATATCCCTCTCATTGATAAATTCAAAAAAATCATTTAGATCTAAATCATAAATCTTTTCGAGCTCAATCTGACTATATTTCTTAATATCCCGTATCTGCTCCTCAATTATATTATAATTATCTGTTAGATTGAATTCATCCCGAGCATCTTTTACACTCCCATGATGGCGCTTTACAATTAAGTAACCAAAAAGCTTGTATTCTTCTGGAAGCCACCAGTATGCAAAAATGGCAGATAAAAGAGAATGATTCTTATTTGGCCCAAAGTGTTGATCTTTTCCCCTGTACTCTCCTTTTTCTTTCGCTTCATGATATGCAAGATATTCCTGAAAAAAGGAAGTTGCCTTCCCAAAATCATGTGCCATGCAGATTTTTCTTATAATATCTTGCTTTCCCCCGTTTTTATTCTGAGAGGCATAAATATCAGTTGCTATGATTGTAACTCCTTCCAGGTGATCCTTTAGCAACTGATGTGGATGCGACTTTAAAGTAAAACCATCATTCGAAGAAGAAAACGGCATTTCCATCAATTCCGTATATATCTCTTTTTAACTTGCCAATTAATGAGCAGGCTTTACCTTCTCTGAAAGCAAATAATACTTTTTCATAACCTGTATACTCTCTTTTTTCGTTGTTGCAAACAGGAATATTGTCTGTAAATATGTGGTAATCAGAGTGCTGTATATTTATGAAACGGGAGGGAATTATGCTCTCCACGCTGTTTGCACCGTTTATTATTTCTGTATCGCATCGAGTTTCATAACTGAGTTTTGCAATATATTCACTTACCCCCAGATAGGGCGTAAATACAGGTTTTTGCTTTTTTAGCCTCTCCTCAAGTTCATCGAGCTTATCTGGAAGCCACGAAACAAATATTCTGTACTCTGGACCTCTTAGAAATTCGGCATTTACTGGAAAACTGAACAGGTCTCTTTCCGCTTTCATACTCACTAATTTCAGAGTCTGCATATCTTTACGAACTGGAGAAAGAACTTGGATGCCGATTTTCAAATTGGAGGTTTCTTTATATAGATCTATTTTGTCGATACCCATTACCGCTCCGACAAGTCCTTTTACAGCTGGAGGGTGGATACACAAAAAAGTGAGAGCTGATGTAGTGGTATACGGTTTTCTAAATTTAGCATACTCACTTTTTGCCCTAAAAACCAAGCAATCCATTAAAGAGCGCCTCTGTTATCAAATATCAATTACCTCAAAATCATCCAGGAGATTTTCTACTTTTACACTGCCGTGCCAGTAGATACGTATGGTATCTATTGAATCTTTTTTATTTTCGTAATATTTGGCAAGTTTTTCAAGGTCAAGGGTGACCTGTGAAATATCGCGCACCTCCTCTTTGTCTGTGTCAAAATTAACATCAACATAATTGAGTTCACCATCAATCCTGTGCTCTTTGTATACGACCTCGATAAGTAACCTGGGCATCTGGTTTTTTGATGTACTCCTATAATTGATAAGTCCGTTAATTAGAGCTTTAGTGAACTCATTGAGGTCTTCTTCACTAACTTCTATTCCCTGCCTCTTTGCCGTGTTATCGTTGTAAACGGCATAAGTTTTGAAAAGTGCATAGGGAGATATGTATTTGGACCAGATTGTAGACTGGCTTTTCCCTTCCCCGCTGGAATAAGCAGAATTGCCCTGCATGAATTTTATTTCTGCGGGATTGACGGATTTGCTCCACATGACCTGCAGAGGACCTGTGATATCGTACTTGGGCTTGGTGATTACTGCACCAAACAGCCTAACATCGATATATTCACTCAGAAGGTAGGCGGGCAGGTCGTTCTCTTTTACACCGGAGTCAGTCACGATCTCTTTGATCAAACTGGTGCATGACATTACTTTTCCTGCATCATCTTTTTTTGTGCGGACAAGAACATTGTGTCCAGTTGCTTGCCACTCGTCCCTTATAAATCGCTTTATCCGAACGTCGGAAACTTCAAGCTGACCCGTAACTTCGTCATGTCTGGGTTTGTTATCATTGAGCATATCCCCGTTCGGATTTGCCATAGTGCTGTCCCATATAAGCAAATATTCTCTTGTGTTAGCCATTTATTCATCAGCTCCTTCATCATCTGCAGTATCATCTTTTGATTTCCCAATCCATTGCTGCATTCCCCAGAAAAAAATGTATTTAGCTTCGTCACTGGATAATTTTTCATCACCCCTTCCCATAAGCTCTTTTGAGGAAGAAATCAGGTCTTTTAAATATCCTTTATTCTGCACTCCATATTTGTACATCAGTTCTGAACATTGGTTTGTGAAGTAAACAAATGTCTTGAAATCGTACTTCCTTCCGAAGAAGAAATTCTTTTCAAGGTATGACTCAGTATTTTGTTTGTCGTCTCCTCCCTTGTATTTTTTAGATTCGTATACCATATTTCCATAAAGACGACCTAGCAAAAACCACGCTTTTTTCACATCACTATCAAAGAATTCTTTGTTTATTTCAAAGAACTCTTCAACATTTTCATATTTTACCATACTGTAACCTCTACCATCTTGTTCAACAAAATTCCAACCTTTGTCAAGACAACCACAATCTACAAGGAAATTATATACCCGATGGATCGTGAAGATGTTCGATTTGTATCCTGCAAAATAATCATGCTTGTATTTTCCCATTGCTCGGGAAAAGAAAAGATTCCGGTTTATTTTGTTTCCATGGAATATATTTTTCAGGAAGTTCTTAGCTTCATTCGTGTTGAAAATTTCACCTGGTTTTGAAGAATTCCCAAGTAAATTAGAGAGCACCTGCCAGATAGCTAGATGATTTCCGGATCTGGTCTTGTATTTTCTTTCAAGTTCTGCGATGGTTGTGAACCTTGAAGGCATTACATCTCTTATGTTGTAGGTTATTTTCCATTCAGATTTTCCCGCAGGAGCTGAAATGAAAAGAATATCAACATCAGTATCACATTTTCCTACCTCTTCCATGACTTCAGCTTCGTTTTCCCGAAGGTTACTAAGAAGATTTCGACCTTCTTTTACATCTCCTATATTGGAGAATTCAAAAATCATTTTGACTTCTTCATTATAATCATGAGGCAGGAATAAAATTTCACTTCCACCCCACCAGGTCTTAAGAAACGTGTCTACGTGTTGCCTTCCGAAAAGTATGTGTTGAATGCAACATTTACAGATGCCATAAGAAAGGCCATCTGTATTTGAAAAAATTCCTTTGTCATTAGTATAGCATTTATACGTAATGCTATCATACAGCGTGTCCGTGTGCTGACCACATATATGACAATTTCCGGGTGAGGATGTTTTTCTCAATCCGTTTTTTTCAATTTCATCCAGAAATTTCTGTTTCGAGATTTCGATTGGTTTTTGGTTGTTTTTCATGAAAAGTACAACAAAATTTACTCCTTCATACTCTTTAACTTTAGAATCTAGTAATTGTTTGACTTCATTGAACCTTTCAAGAGAAACGTCAATAAATTTTAATGAATCTTTGATTCTGTTATCTTTTAAAGAATCTTTTTTGACAAGGGCTCCAACAAACCAGTTACCCTGTGTATATAGCAGTCCATCCCTGAAAACTCGTTTTTCAAAATCTCTTGTATCTATAGAAACAGAATCATCGCATATATTGACATCAATAATTAATTCATAATCACCATTTTCTTCTTTTTGCCATAAATCGATCAGATCTTTTTCACCTTCAATGTCCTGGATCGTCTTCCCGATGTTGCAAATAGTTTCAATCATTATCAATCCCGCAGCAAAATCTTTTTGTGAATTGAATTTTTATTTTTTCAATAACATATTCACCGATTTCTTTCATCGCTTCGATCACAGAAATTACACCCTCTTAAAATAATACAATAAACTTGAGATTTTGTCTAGTACAATCATGTATAATTGAAATTAAACCCACGAATTATAAACTTTAAAGTTTTATAGCGAAGGTTCAATATATAAATTTCTATATAGGGTCATAATTATAAAGATTTAATATTAAGAATCAAATAGAGGTATATATTGGAAAACATCTACTCCACCCAAACAATAAATGCATTTAATGTCAAAGCTTACACTCATCTCTACAATATATTCCCTTGAGCCTGTAATCATCTGCGTGACCAGGCTTTCCCCTTCAAAAATTATACTGTTGTCAGAGGAAGGGGCACCTGAAAAGAAGGTGCTGTCTGAAGAAATGATCGAAAAAACGTTTATAAATGCTCTCGAAGTTGAGAAAAAGTATACGTCTGTTT
>NZ_LZPK01000350.1:0-18336 GCF_001729375.1 Methanosarcina sp. A14
ACTGGTAAAATCCAACTGGTGAAAACCGAGTAAAGATAGAAATTTCAGCCCGAAATTCTGCTTAAATTCTCTGAACCAAAAAAGATGGCTTGCTTACCATCTTTTACATAATTTATTTAGACTATTAATCTAATTCGGGCTTATTATATCCGTTACATCTGTTTCAAGTTACTCCTCAAGTTCAAGTACTCATCAATCTCAAGTTTAAGTTCAAGTATTCATCAATCTCAAGTTTAAGTTTAAGTATTCATCAATCTTAAGTTCAAATCACCTGTCACACTTATTTGTTTTAATCTATAAGTTAAAGGGGTAGTAAAAGCATGGCAAAGAAAGTTGCACTTGCATATTCAGGAGGGCTTGACACCTCGGTGTGCATCCCTATCCTTAAGGAAAAGTACGGATACGACGAAGTAGTTACGATTTCAGTCGATGTAGGCCAGCCTGAAGAGGAAATCAAGCGGGCAGACGCAAAAGCAGAGAAGATCAGCAACAAGCATTATACGATCGATGCAAAGGAAGAGTTCGTTAAAGATTACGTCTTCCCACTGATCAAAGCCAACGGAAGTTACGAAGGCTATGTAATGGGAACTTCAATTGCCCGCCCGTTGATCGCGAAAAAAGTGGTCGAGGCTGCCAGGAAAGAAGGAGCAGTAGCCCTTGCCCACGGCTGCACAGGAAAAGGCAATGACCAGCTCCGTTTCGAGGCCGTTTTCCGCCAGACCGACATGGATGTTATTGCCCCGATGCGGGAGATGAACCTGACCCGCGAGTGGGAAATCGACTACGCAAAAGAGCACGGAATCCCGGTGGAAGTCACAAAGTCCAAGCCCTGGAGCGTTGACGAAAACATCTGGAGCCGCAGTATCGAAGGCGGCAGGCTTGAAGACCCTTCGTTTGTCCCGCCGGAAGAGATCTTCGAGTGGACAACCTCGCCTGAAAAAGCCCCTGAACAGCCCAGGGTTGTTGACATCGGCTTTGAAGCAGGTGTTCCGGTTTCCCTTGACGGCGAAAAAATGAGCGGCTACGCCCTTGTGAAGAAAATGAATGAAATTGCAGGCGAAAACGGCGTTGGTCGAACTGATATGATTGAAGACCGCGTGCTCGGCTTAAAAGCCCGCGAGAACTACGAACACCCGGCTGCAACCGTTCTTCTGGCAGCCCACGCCGACCTTGAGAAACTCGTCCTGACCCGCAGCGAACTCAAGTTCAAGAAGATCGTGGACGACCAGTGGTCTGAACTTGCCTATTACGGGCTTGTGGACGAGCCGCTTTATGCCGATCTGAACGCCTTTATCGACAAGTCCCAGGAAAGAGTTACAGGTATAGTGAAAGTCAGGCTCTACAAAGGCGCCCTCACGATCCTTGCCCGCAGCTCACCGAATGCCCTCTATTCTGAAGACCTGGTTTCGTTTGACAGCCAGACCATTGACCAGAAGGACTCAGAAGGGTTTGCGAAGTATCACGGGTTCCAGGCCAGGATGTATAGGAAGGTAATGGATAAGCAGTAAGTTAATGATTTTGTCTGTTCCTTTTAGAGGAATGGACTTCTACTTTTTAATTTAATATTCAAGTCTTTTGTAAATAATCAATTTTGTCTAATTCTTGCTTGACCGCATAATAATAATTTTGAATCCAATCTGAATAGTGGGAAATATGATTACCAGTTTTTTCATACAACCCTATATATTTTCTAGAAATTTCCACTTTTCCAGCGATATATGCATAGTATGCAATTCTTAAAAATGCGGGAGTTGCAACCGGATGACCGTAAAGTCGTTGAATTTCATCTATTGCTAACTGAGTGAACTCCCACATTTCTTCATATCTCTTCTGCCCACAAGCTTCATCACAAATATCTAATCCAATATTAAAAGCTCCAATAAAATTCCCGTGTTCTGAGTATGTCTTTTTGATGTCCTTGAGCATTCTAAGGACTTCATCTCTATCATAATCAACGTTACACGTCTTTGCTCTTACTATATTCCACATAGTCTCACATTTCTCTGAAATGCAATACTCTGGAATTGTGTAGAGATAGTTTTCCAGCCCAGGTATGATGATTCGAATATTTTCCTTATTTGTATTATACAGGTTTACATGATCACCCAATAATCCTGTTTCGCTCAAATCTTGCAGGATATGGTGTATTTCCATGAAACATTTGAATTTTTCCACTGGTGAAAAATCCGAATACTCAGTATATTGGGATTCTATCTGGTTTAGAAACACTTGAGACAATAATTTACTATTCCATCTTATTCTCAACTCGGATATATCAAACATAAGCTGTTCTTTTCGTGAAATATTTGGATACATTTTTTCCCTTAATTCCTCTAATATTTTAGACAAGTTGTAGCGATCATCTGTTTGCCTATAGTGTTCTAGGAGACAGTTATAGTATTCTAATAAGTCATTTGGATTTTTGGAATCAATAAAAGAGTGATACTCTTGAATTTTTTTATTTGCTTCGTCTAATTTATGATCCAAAGTAAGTGAACCGATAACGTTTTGATATGCAATGTGGATTGATGTTCTATTTCTCGAATACTTTACTGCCTTAAGTTTTCTTTGATAATAATATAAAGAGTCTGTATAATTTCCTTCCAACTTTCGAATTCTCCCCATATTATTTAGTGCAACTTGATAATATACATCTGTATCGTCTGAACAGATGTTAATAGCTTTTAGAAGAAGCTCTGATGATTTCTTGAGATCTCCTTCAACTTCTGCAGATAATGCCTGAATGAGATATACTTGAATCAAGTATTTCCCCGAAATTTCATAAATTTTAGAAAGATATTCCACAGTTTGTTTTGCCCTATCAAAGTCCCCCAACTGTGAATAATAATTTACTTTTATTAGTTCAAGACGCAGAGTCTCATCCTCATTAAGTGTTTTTTCATCAATTTTAAAGAGAATTTCTACTGAACTTCTCATGTTACCTTTTGCTGCAGCAATGGCTGCTTTCTGAATATTATATGAATATTTTCCCGTTGAATCCAAGAAATATCGCCTATAATAGTACAGCATTTGTTCTGCTTTTTCGGGTTCATTAGCCATGAGAAAATTGGAAACTTCACAATCAACTAAAGAACATGGCCATAAAAGTTTACGAGAAGAGTAATAGAACACTAATGTAAGGCTTCCAAGTAGTACTAATACGAAATAAAGCGTTAGTCCATTAAGCAAACCAAAACTCCATAATTCTATAGTAATAAAGCCAAAAAGAGACAATATTAAAAATTTCAGTCTATATTTGGGTAACCATATATCTTTCCATGTTAGCACTATTGAAACTATTAAAAGAGCATATACCCCAAATAATGATGCCGGGTTTCCACTTTCAAAAGCCTGTTTAGTTTCGTTGAACCATAAAAACAAATCTGCCATTTTTCTCTTTATCCCTTCAGCCACTTCTTGATATTGTGCTAATTAATCTATTGCCTGTGATCGGGCTTCACTTATATTAATTATTTTAATTGATTTGTATTATAAATATTATTTCCTTTTTCTGTAGAAATAAGACAATGTGAAAAAAATCTAAATCCTCTATTCTATGTGTGCTGTCAATTAGAAAAATACGTTTTAATTGGTTTGGAATCAATTGAATATATTTGGTTTTGTATAACAGAAGGTCACTTTTGATAGCTCCCAAAACTTGAACTAGATTAATAAATTTTCACTTCAATCAGAAAACAGCCCTCCAAAGAAAAAGGCAACTTCTATCACAATTTTTATTTCTTTTTATAAATATACAGAGAAGAACTAATATATAGAGATCGAAGGTTTTAAAAGGTAGCAACATAAATACTTTGTAAAAAATTATGTTTTTTCATAGTAGGATTTTTATGTATGATATAATAAAAATATTAAGAAGCATTTCGATTCTTAGTTTTTTATTTGCCAATATTTTTATGGGAATTTTTTTTAATCACTTCATTTCTAATATTCCTGCTTTTGTTTATGTAATTATATTTGTGATCTCATTCATGGTTCTAAAAACAGATTATGTTATTTGGAAATTCGATCTTTTAAAAATCAAAAATAAAAACGAAAACTTAGAACAAATAGATAAGAAAGACAAATGTATGAAACGCTATTTCAGTTTATTGCTTAAAGTCATGAACACTAAGAACTTACTCGTTATATTCAAACAACTTTTTTTCAACACTCTTTATGAGTTATTTCCTATTTGCATCATCTGGGTATGTTTTTTAGGACTGTTGTTTTTCGCAAATTTATTAGATATTCATCCGTTGGGTTCTTTTTATAACGTAATCACAGTACTTGGTATATTATTAGGTGTTTTCCAGTTCTACTTACAAAGGCATGAAGAAAAAATAGCTTCAAAAATTAGTATTAATGAAAAGAGAATTGAATTCATAATCAACGAAGAAACAAATTTTGAGAAATTCTACAATAGTCTACCTGAAAAATCATTAGATAGAAATTGTCTTAGAAACTGGATTTCTAAAAAAACTGATCCTAAACTTCAAATTTTGGATTCTTTTAAGTTTTTAACAGAAAATGATAACGTAGTAAATGTAATTTCAAAAATTATCAGAAAATCAAAAACACCGATATCATTTAACCTTACATACCCCGACTCAAACAAAAAATTTAGTATCATTGAAGCCGCAGTAGAGGTGGATGCAAAGAAAAAGGAAGAACTGATGGAGGCATACAAGCACTTCTTTGACGGTGAAGAAACTTTTAACACAATAATAAACAGAATTCATGAAGAAATTGATATTAAACAATTTGGAGCAATTGCTTTGGGCAATATCAACATCTTTTCTGAAGTTCTACCACAGTTAATAAATTCTCAATTAAAGGATTTTATTGACAAAATTACCGATGTTGATAAAGAAAAAAATAAAGAGTCTATTGATTTCGGTTCTTCTAACGAATTTAGGGAAAGTTTACATTTTAGAGTAATGGATGAAATCCTTAGTAAAGTATTATTTTGATATCAAAAATAGCAAATTGAAATAAAGAGCTCCTGCAAAATATACAAAATCGTGAGTTATTAGTTTCTCTTTTTTTACAAACGTACCCGGGGAAGATTCCAGCAGACCACCGGCAGGAAACATATATTTTAAGTGAATTGTTGATAGGGGAAGATTCTAAATGACTGGTTGAAAATTGAAGTAGATAAATTAAATACTACATTCGATATATAACTATTGAATTTAATTTACTATATTTTGTAGAAATACAATTTATATATTCTTTCATATTTACAACCATAAATTTAGGATTATATATCATGGTAATACCTGAGAGTCAGTTGCAAATATGGGCTAACCCTGGTTCACAGGCTAAATTTAAAGATGCCCATGAATCAATACGTAAAGTATTGGAAATATATAATTGGCCGAATGGAAAACCCAACTATGAAATCTATCTACAAGGCTCATACAAAAATTCAACTACAGTCCGAAGTAATAGTGACGTTGACATTGTTGTACAATTGAATTCCTTTTATAGTCAAGATTTAGACAATTTATCATACAATGATAAACAATTACTATTAAAGTTTCTTTCAAAATCATCATATCAATGGGAACAGTTTAGATACGATGTGATCAAAGCGTTAAGAAATATGAGTAGTTTTACTGTTAGTGAGGGGAATAAATGCATAAATGTAGAAACTCCATACTTAGATGCAGACGTTGTTGTTTGTATGCAACATCGATTATATGTGAATCGTTCTGAAGCTCGGGATCATTATCATTATAGAATGAGGTATTATAAAAAAGGTCCGTATAATTATTATTACATAGAAGGAATAAAATTTAGATCAACTGATGGAAGGTGGATTATTAATTACCCAAAATACCATGATAAAAATGGTACTTCTAAGAGTCAACAAACAAACGGCATGTTTAATAGTACAATCAGAATCTTCAAAAATATAAGATCTCATCTTGTAGATAAAAATATTATAAAAATAGATGAGGCTCCTTCATATTTCATCGAATGTCTACTTTATAATGTTCCCAATTCTGAATTTGAATCAAGCCATCAAAAAACTGTTCATAACATCTTATCATACTTAAGTTCCAAAGATATAAAAGTTTTTAAGTGTCAGAATTGCCAAATAAATTTATTTGGTAACTCTCCCGACCAATGGTCTGTGACTAATGCTAAAAATTTCATCAACAAGGCGATAAACCTCTGGAACAACTGGTAAAGATCATGCATCCATATTCCACTGATAATAACAGAATTAAAGTATTAGGATCTATGGGAAGCTTAGCATTTATAACTTCTATTGTAATCCTTAAATTATTAAATTCGTTTGTAGATTATTTTAATAGCCTTCCTTACTTTAGCCATATACCATATATTCCTCAAATGTCATTTTTTGCGATTGTATTTATGATTTTTTTCTATTCTTATGACAGATATTTATGGAAACTTAAATTCTCCAAGATCCCAAATTTAAGTGGAAAGTGGAATGGCCGCATAAAAACAAGTTATGGCAAAGGAGAAGAAATCGATGTAGAGGTCAACATTAAGCAGACTTGGAGTTCTATATCTATAGTTTTGAAAACTAGTAATTCAAAATCAAAAAGCAAGACTGCTTCGATATCGTTGTCAGAGGCTCGATTGGTGTACCAATACTTCAATGAACCTTTGTCTAGTTCTGTCGCAACTCTACACAAACATTATGGAGTTACTTTTTTAGATTTTGATGAAATTGATCGACTTGAGGGAAGCTATTTCACTTGTAAGGATAGGCAAACTCATGGAGAAATATTTTTGGAAAGAAAAAAATAATTACATAAAATTAAATTGAATAAAGAATACAAAAGGCTTGTTTGAAAATATGCCTTATAAATCAGCAAAAGAGCACATATTTTTTATTTTACATTTTTCTACAAATGTATTCCGGAAAGATTTGAGCAGACTACCTGCAGGAAAATATATTTTAACTGATTTAGTGATGGAAGAATATTTTCATTTCGTATTCACAAGCCTGATTCTGATGTTTTTTCCTTAATATATAACTCACCTGAAAAATTTCGCTTGAATCAGAGAATCTTCCGGATGAAAAAAGAATCGCTTAATCTAAAGAAGCCCTGCAAAGTGCCCCTTATAAAGCTGCGAAAATCGCGGGTTTGTCAATTTCGTTTTTCTTAACATTATCTTAACAAACGTATTCGGGGGTAGATTTAAGCAGACCGCCGGCAGGATAAATATATTTAAAATGAATTATCGACAAGTCCCAGGAAAGGGTCACAGGTATGGTGAAAGTCAGGTTCTACAAAAGCGCACTTACAATCCTTGCCCGCAGCTCACCGAATGCACTTTATTCCGAGGACCTGGTTTCGTTTGACAGCCAGACCATTTACCAGAAGGACTCAGAAGAGGTTGCGAAGTATCATGGGTTCCAAGTGAGGATGTATCTCTAATTTGACATAAACTATTAATTAATACAGTATTTTCTTACAAAAAACACTTTGCATTGACACATTACTTGTGGTAAAATGAAGAATTTCAAAATTCAACAAACACACGAGATAAATTTAAATTATATGAAGAAAACAAAAGCCTGAAGCCTATTTATACATTATAAAATGTATACTTCTGTCAAATTGTTTAAGACTTATTAAATGTAAAGGCTACTAAAGACTAGACAGAAAGTATTTGATTTTATACAGAAAAGAATCATATCTTAAATTACAAATTTTGTAATAATTTCAAAATAGTTTAATAATAGTAACTGTTTAAGCACATACATAAAAAAATACTAGGTAAAAGAGTGACTAAAAAGTTTGGAATTTCATGGTGGGACAATGTTAAAAAGAATAAAAATTAAAAATTTTAAAGCATTGAAAAATATTGACTCACTGGACATAAAACCTATTACATTTTTTGTAGGCCCTAACAGCTCGGGAAAATCAAGTGCTTTTCAGGTGTTACTGGCATTAAAACAAACTGTAAAAAGTTCTGATGAAAATACTCCTCTTATCCTTCAAGACTATATTGATTTAGGTTCATACAAAGACATAATCTGGAACCATGATGAAAAACAAGAACTTGAGATAGAATTTGATGTGGGATCGAATTCGTATAATTCTGAAGATTCGTTACTTAAACGCTATAAGTTTGTGTATAAACTGGTGAAAAGAGGATTTTACGCGGGAGAAATAATCCTTAATAAATATTCATATAATGAATATAAAACAAATGAAATAAAGGAAAAACTAGTTTCTTTTAATGTCAGCTGGCTTGGAAAAAACAAATACTCCTTTACTATAGAGAAGCCAGATATTTTTGCAGGAAAGATATCCGTTTATAGGAAGAATATCTCACAATTTATTCCCGTCAAACTGTTAGATAACGATAAACATCTCAAAAATGGGCAAAGATATCTTCAGCCTTTCATAGTAAGTAATGAAGCGAATAGGGACTTAGATGCTTTTTTTAGAAGCATGTCTCACATTGGACCTTCTAGAACTGAACCTAAACGTCTCTATACACAAAGTGGAGCAGCGCCACACGAAGTAGGAAAATATGGACAATGGGCCGTTGATGAGATTCTTCTATCAAAAGAAATGCGTTTCTTAGTAAAAAAATGGTTTAAAGAGTTTAATATTTCTTCTGAATTTAAACTGGAAGAACTAAGAAAAGGTTCTAGGAGGTATGAGATTCTGTTAAAGGATTATCACACAGGTACTTGGGTCACCATAGCTGATGTTGGTTTTGGAGTCTCACAACTTCTCCCAATTATTGTAGAATGTTTTAATCCAGATAGTTCAACGCTTCTTATTGAACAACCAGAAATCCATTTACATCCGAAGGGTCAGGCATCTATGGGAGATTTGTTAGTAGATAGTGTAAATAATTTAAAAAAATCGATAATTGTTGAGACACATAGCGATCTTATTATATCGCGTGTTTGCACCCATGTTGTGAAGGGCGATATATCTCCAGATGATGTAGCCATATATTATTTTGATCCATCAACTGATGGAACAAAAATTTTAAGAATAGATATAAATGAAGACGGTCAAATGGTGAATTTCCCCGAAGGATTCTTTGAAGAACGATTCAATGAAGTTGTAGAAAGGACAGATATTGTATTTGACAAAATGGATGAAGGGTGAAAAATGGAGCTAGTATTAGATGCCAACATACTGGGAGAAGTCTGTAGGGGGAACAAGGAGGCAAAGAAATTACTTGAAAATGTAAAAGAACATAATCTAAAAATATCCAAAGAAATCTTAAAAGAATACAAGAGATTACTCACATGTAAAATCCCAAACGCAGAAATGCCTATTGAAGGCAATGGAAGATTCCTCAAAGAATGGTTCACCATCGTTGAGAAAAAATGGAAAAAGGTAAAAGCAGACGCGGAAATCCCAATATGTATTGAGAGATTGATCCAAAGCAGAGATTTTGGTAAAAAGGATGTGGTTTATGTTCAAGTTGCTCTCAAAATGAACAATGGAATATTGATTGCCCAAGAATATCATTTTAGAACGGCACAGGTTTGTCTAGATAGTGCTGATATCAAGTTATTAGATATTTCTGCTGGATTATTGGAATTGAATAAATGACTTTAGAAATAGATAATTTAGATTCTCCTTCATACGTCTTCGGTTAAGTGAGGAATAGTGACAAATTGGCAGTGTGCCAATTTTTCTGTAAAATCACAAATCTCAATAAGTTATTGGGTAGAAAATTCCGTATCGGCAGATCAATTTTCTCCATACTATGCAAAAACTTGACTTCAAATTTACAGCAAATTTGAGACACTGCCATATTTGGCAATGTAACGAAAGCTCTGTAAATTATAATATTCTCTACCCATTTTATTCACAGAATCGCTGAATCTAATGAAGCCCTGTAAAATGCCCCTTATAAAGATACAAAAATCACGAAGTTTTCACTTTCACTTTTCATAACTCGTTTCTTAACAAACGTACTCGGGGAAGATTTTAGCAGTCCGCCGGCCGGAGAAATATATTAAAACTGAAATGAACGTGGAGAAGGGTTCACTTTAATCAGAAAAATCTCCCCAAAAGGAAAAGATCACTTTTTTCAAAAAGGCCCTGCGGCGGGCTCCTTCTAACCTCCTTTAAATTTGGAAAACTCACAGGTTTTCAGTTTTTCAATATCTACAAATGTATTTGAGGTAGATTCCAGCAGACCATCGGCAGAAAAAATATATTTCAACTGATTTAATATGTCGAGGAAAGAAGAGATCCTTCATAAGTGAGCTCATGAAGTAAAACGGCTGAATCACAAAAATCTTACTTCAAAAGAGCTTCAAATTCTTCCACTGTCAGTCCTGAAGCTTTTATCAAATTTCTTAAAAGACCCGGTTTCAGTTCTTTGTGCTTCGGAACGGTCAGCGTAACTTTAGAGCCTTCTTTTCTCAGGACAACGTGACTTCCTACCTGCCGGTGAGGGAGCCAGCCAGCTTTAGAAAAAGCTTTAATTGCCTGCATTCCGGAAATTACAGGAAGTCCAGACATTAAGCAACCACATCAACTACTCTGCAGGAAGGTTTCCCAATGCATTCCTGTAGTTCGTCTTCCGCCAGAGATTCCAAACAAGCCTGAATCGCTTCTTTAATATTTTCAATAGCTTTTTCTACCGTATCTCCCTGTGAAAAACAGCCTGTTAAAGCCGGGCAACTGGCAATAAATCCGCCTACTTCTTCATCTTCCTCAAGGATAATTTTGAACCGCATAAATATCGGTTATAAGGCTTTTTTACTTAAATTGTTATGGGTAAGAGGATCTACTTTCAGACAGATTTAGTGGAACATAATTGGTTACCAGGTTTTCATATTCAATCATAAAATCCTCCCAAAAGGGACTCTGTTCCAAAATCTAGTGATTTTTTAATTTCGTGATTGAAAATCTAAATTCTTAAAAAGAATTCAGTCTCCAATAAAAATTAATATTCGATATGTGAAGCCTTCAATCTATAAGCATAATCACAAGGATTGTAATCAGTTCCAAAATCTAGTGTTGAGTCAAACACAAAATGTCGTATAAAATCGATTGCAATTATTCGGGATCATTGAATCCTTGACGATTGACTCGACACTAGTGATTTTTAGTTATACATTCATCACTAGATTTTGGAACTGAGTCCCAAAAGGGGAAGATCACTTTTATCAAAAAGGCCCTGTGACGGGCTCCTTATAAACTCTTTTAAATTTAGAAAACTTACAGGTTTTCAGTTTTTCAATATCTACAAACGTTTTCGGGGAAGATTCCAGTGTCCGCCGGCCGGAGAAATATATTTTAATTGGGCTCTTCGCTATTTCGAGTGGGTAACTTGCATTTAGCTTCTAGATATTGAAGTAGTATATATCAGATATGAAAACAGTTTTTTTGAAAATCACATTCATGTTTGATGTTCTCATATTTGATCGGAATACTTTCTAACTAGCCAATTATTTTCAACCCATACAAAGCAGCGAAGAGCCTTTAATTGAGTTGAATGTAAAGAAGATTTCACCCTCCTTCTTTAGTAATTATAAATACTACAACCGCAAAATACTATATTATCTCAAAAAGAAACTAAATAGAGCCTGAAAAAATGCCGGAAAACCGAAAAGAAGCTGACACTTACATCCAGAAACTCCATGAGATGCTCCCTGAGCTTAAAGAAAAGTACCACGTCAGCTACCTGGGAATTTTTGGGTCTTACATAAGGGGGGAGCAAAAATCAGGAAGTGATCTGGACATACTCGTTGAGTTCAGCAAGACTCCTACTATTTTTAAATTTGTCAATCTTGAAAACTACCTTTCGGATGCTCTGGGTATTAAGGTAGACCTTGTTATGAAAGATGCACTGAAGCCGAATATAGGTAAACATATCCTGAGTGAAGTTGAAGCTGTTTGAAGAGGGATTAAAATTCGTGAAGTAAAAGACTATATCCAGGATATCTATGATGCAATGGAAGCAGCAGAAGAATTTATCAACGGCTGGACATTTGAAGAATTTACCGAAGATCGTAAAACGCAGTTTGCAGTAGTTAGGGCTCTAGAGATCATTGGCGAAGCAACAAAGAATGTCCCATTTGAAATACGTGAAAAATATCCTTCCGTTCCTTGGAAAGATCTGGCAGGGATACGAGACAAATTGATTCATGCTTACTTCGGAGTGAACCTAAAAGTAGTCTGGCTATCCGTTAAAGAGGGTATTCCCGAAGCAAAGCCTGATATCAAACGTATATTGGACGAGATGTAAATGATCATAAAAATCTCCCCAAAAGAAAAAGATCACTTTTATCAAAAAAGACCTGCAGCGGGCTCCTTATAAACTTCGTTTGAATCTACAAAATTCGCAGGTTTTTGATTTCACTTTTCTTAACAACCGTATTTGGGGAAGATTCCAGCAGTCCGCCGGCCGGAAAAATATATTTTAACTGAATTGAACTGGAAGAAAAGTTTATTTTCAATCAGAAAACCCCTCCCAAAAGGGGAAAGATCACTTTTTATCAAAAAGGCCCTGCGGAGGGCTTCTTACAAATCTGCAATTTACCGAATTAATAGTCCCCTTAAATTTCAAGTTTATGATATTGTATAACGATGTTTTTATTCGAGGAAAAAGAATTAAAAATATGGACTTCACAGGGACATGGCACATTTATGAGATGGAATTATGGGATGAGGATTATTTCAACATGGAAGTTCAGGCTTATATTACGATAAAGCCAGACAACATGGGGAATTTTCAATTTGGTTTAGTTTATGGCTTTATAGACGGAAAGATCGTTGATTATGTTGATGGTAAAAGGTTTGAATTCACCTGGGAAGGAAATGAAGAGTGCGACCATGTATTTGGCAGTGGTTGGGTCAGGATAAAAGAAAAAGACGTACTGGAAGGCGAGTTTAGGTTTCATCTCGGAGACAGTTCTACCTTTTTAGCACGGAGAGCGAAGTAATAAACTCAAGTTTTTTAGCTATCTTTTTGTAACAAACGTACTCGGGGAAGATTTCAGCAGACCGCCGGCCGGAAAAATATATTAAAACTGAAATGAACGTGAAGAGAAGTTCACCTCAATCAGAAAAACCTCCCCCTAAAGGAAAAGATCACTTTTATCAAAAAGGCCCTGCGGACTCAGTATCAAAATCTAGTAATGAATGTAAAATTCAAAATCACTAGATTTTGTAATTGGTCACAATCCTTGTGATACAACTTAGGGATTGAGGTCTTTATGTATCGAATATTTATTTGAGTGAAAACCATAGGCTCTTCGTCATTCTCTATGGATAATATTTTCAATTCAAGACCACGCTGGATTTTATGAGAACATTATGAAGATAGCCATACAAAACAACGAAGAGCCAAACCATATTTTTCTTACTAATTCAGATTTTCAATCAAAAAATGCAAAAATCACTGGATTTTGGACCAGAGCCTCAATTTGCTAAAGTAAATAAAAAGGGCTCTATACCAATTTGTTAAAGTAAATGCTGAATTCAGTTCCATTATTCCTTTTAAGTTCAATGTAACCTTCTATTTGTTCAACAAGAATGTTCACAATCTGGAGTCCGAGAGAATCCGTATTCTGATGATTGATCTCCTCAGGAAATCCATTTCCATTATCGGATACTATCAAAATAAACTGAAATTTTTCTTTATTTATACAGTTTTGTTCTGTTCCTAAGTTTCTGACACTTTTATGTATTTTTTCACATTTTTCTGTTGTATGAAGACTTACATGGATTTTTCCACCTTTTTGGGCTGGAAAAGCATACTTCAGAGCATTTGAGATCAGTTCATTGACAATAATTCCGAGTGGGATTGCGGTATTCATGTCCAGGTATATCTTTTCAAGTTCAAGCTTCAGGCTGATTTCCTCATTTCTTAATCTGTATGAATGAAAAAGATTATTCGTGAGTTTTTGGAGATAATCTGCAAAGTCAAGATTATTTACTTTGTTCCCTTTGTAGAGTTCTTCATGAATCAGAGCCATGGAGGTAATCCGATTCTGGCTTTCCCGAAACGCTTCAAGCATTTTTGCATCGGTAGATCTGTCAGCTTCGAGGCTGAGAAGAGACGAGATTACTTGCAAGTTATTTTTGGTCCTGTGGTGGATTTCTTTCATACGAGCTTCATACGTTTTTTTAAGAGTAAAATCTGAAGTTTTTCTTTTTGTAATATCGCGAATTAAACTTTGTACACATCCTTGTGATCTGGAGTCTGCTGGAAGTTTCTGGAAAATTTGCAGAACCCATCTTGTTTCCCCATCCTTTCTTAATATTCTGTACTCTATTTCGGTAGAGATATCTGACTCATACATAGCTTTTTTTAAGCTTTCACAAGCTAATAAACGATCTTCGGGTTTAATTATTTCTACCCACTTAATTTTACCGGAAAGAAAATCCTCTTTATCGTAACCTGTGACGCCTTCTAGATCTCCATCTATGACTATTGGTACAAAGTTTTCTTTTACTCTGAGTCCTATAAGACCTTCAATATTTTGTTCTAAAAGACAGTTTTTTTCTCTTGAATAATTGATTTTTTTAGTTCCGATCTCATAAACAGATTTAAGCCATTCTTTACCTTCTTTAGTTTTCATGAGGACTTCAATTAAATCAGGAAGTCGAGTCTCATGTTCCTTTAATTCCTTAGTCTTTATATACTCGTATTTTCCAAAAAATTCAGATAATGCTAGAGATACCACATCGGAAATGCTAGAAAATTCGGGAGTATTAGCTAGTTCCAGGCACTGTTTTTTGATCCATGGAGATACTGTGGCGTTAATTTGTTCTTTTTTCTTTATGACTTTGGCCATTTATAATCTCCATTTATTAACTTGATATATAGTTCTTTAAAATGTATAAATAATGTAGTGAAGTTTTCACTACATTATATAGCAATTACTCCATAAAACGAAAAAAGAATATTTCTGGAATCAATTGAGGTTCATTTTCTATTATGATTCTTTTTAGATTGGAAAATCTAAATCATATCAATAATAAATAATGCTGAAAAAGGAAGAATGGTTATTAATACAAGTGTTGCATTCAAAAGGCTTCTGTATCAGTGAAATCGCCAGACAGATAGATCACGATAGGAAAACTGTGAGGAAATATCTCAATCTGAAGATGCAGCCTGAACCTTACAAATGTCTAACAAGACCCAGTAAACTTGACCCATATAAACTTACATACTCAAAAGGATTAATGAAGATTCCTGTGCCTCTACTTGTCTCTATCGTGAAATCCAGAATATGGGCTTTGATGGAGGAGAAACTAGCGTAAAAGATTTTGTAAGAAACGCCAAATCAAAATAAAGTACCTGAATTACTCGTTAAAAACTAAAATAAAACTTTTTGCGCCTGCAAAGGAGTCTTTCTAACTCTTATATTTTTAAATCTGAAAAACAACGGTTTTGCAATCTTATTTCAATTTTACAACCGTTTTCGGGGAAGATTCCAGCAGACCGCCAGCAGGAAAAATATACTTTAACTAAGGTGAAATAAATAAAAAATAGTTATATCGGATAACTCTAAAAATTGCCGATACCGATATATACCAGGGGGCTCATATCGGATACATCAAATTATGACACATACCGATACATCCCTGATTCAAGAAGAACTTCTTGCACGAATAAATGAAAAAATGAAGCAGCTAAACTTCATGCGGTCTATTCCTGCAGATGCTTTAGCAAGGCTACATGAAGAAATGAGGCTGGTTCATACTTATCACTCCAATGCGATAGAAGGAAATACACTAACACTTCAGGAGACAAAACTTGTTCTGGAAGAAGGGCTAACTATTGGCGGAAAATCGCTTAGAGAACATCTTGAAGCGAGCAACAATGCGAAAGCTTTTGACCGAATGGAAGAGTTGGCAAAAAAGAAACGTGCAATAGACCATGTCACAATTCAGGAGATTCACAAAATCGTAACCCGAGGCATACTTGAGGACGCCGGAAAGTACCGCACAAGAAATGTGAGAATAGCAGGTGCAGTAAAGACTCCACCCGACTGGTCAAAGATCATCAAATTGATGGATGAGCTTATTGAAACGATAACTGAAAGCAAGGAACATCCAATTGAAACAGCTTCCTTCCTGCATCACAGGTTTGTTGAAATTCATCCTTTCATTGATGGAAACGGCCGAGTAGCTCGGCTTCTTACAAATCTGTATTTGATGACAAGAGATTATCCTCCTGTCATACTCAAAAAAGAGGATAGAGGAAAATATTACAAATCCCTTAGAGCCGCAGATTCTGGAAACCTGGAGCCATTTGCCAATTTCATTGCAAAAGCCGTAGATGAAAACCTGACTCTATATCTCTCCATTTCAGGAGGAAACGATGAACTTCTACCTCTCAGAGAACTTGCTATAGAAACTCCTTATTCTCAGGAATATCTTAGCCTGCGATCTAGACAGGGGCTCCTGGATGCAGTAAAAATCGGAAAAACATGGCATAGTTCAAAACGTGCAATTGAGCAATATCTGTCGGAGCATGGGAAAAAGGATGTTTAATTTCATTTTTCCTACCAATTGTATTCGGGAGCAGATTTCAGCATACCGCCAGCAATAAAAATATATTAAAGCTGAGTTGAACATAAAAAGAAATTCACTTCAATCAGAAAAATCCTTTCCAAAAGGAAAAAGATCACTTTTTCCAAAAAAGCTCGCGAAGGGCTCCTTCTAAACTCCTTTAAATCTGCAAAAATCGCGGGTTTTTTAGTTTCTAATGAGTTCATGTTTATTTTTATTTGACCTGCAATTTTGGATGATAATGTTTCATTAATCCCAAGTTGATGTATTATTTTAGAAAAGTGCAATGTCATGTAATCCCACCATTGGATTCCTCCAAAAAACTCTTCGTGAGATATTTCCGGAGTGTGCCAGGGAAATCCTCTGGTAAGAAGTGGACGAATATCCTCAAGTCTAATGCTGCTGTATCCATGTTCCTGTAATAGATCGTATATAGTTTGCCCCCACATTCCATCCCGATATGCCAATGTATTATCAAAGTCCCACAGAAGATATTTTTTCTGCATTGTAATTATTCCTGTTCTATCCTGAAATGGTTTCGCATATTCTATAAGAACTAAAATACGAACTTTTATTAAAGGTTCGTTTTTTTGGCTATAAGAGTGTAAACCCAGCTGTTATACATCATATCAGAATTTTCTTGATTCCTTCGATAAACTTTCATCAAATGCAAAAATTCTATGATAAACACATAGGCATTTTTCTCGGAGTCTGCAGACATCGAGAAAAATAAGTGTTTAGGCCGAGTGGTGAGAACGGTTACCTTTTCTAATTGTGAAGGTTTTAACTGATTTTGTAAAAAATCTAGATTTTATGCAACAGAACCCTTCATATAAATATCCGTGGTAGTGTGTCAATTTTTATGTAAAATCAAAAATATTAATAAATTAGTCGTTGGAGAATCCAACATCGAAAGAACTGAATTATGATCAGTATACAAAAATTTGACTCTGAATTTACAGAAAATTCGATACACTGCCATATCCTAATTATCTATAGTCATTAGGTTAATTAATGCAACATTTCATTAGATAATGCTGTTTTTTTTGTTGCAGCAATTATGAGCGTTATTATATTCATCATCATTTTGTGAAAGCCATTCCTGAACGCTTGCCTCCAAACGCACAGCTTTAAAGCCATGAGCTCTTAATATCTCCACTGCTTCTACAGACAGTAAGCAGCAACGACCACGGCAATAAGCAACAATTTCTTGATTTATAGGTAAAGTAGCTAAATGCTTTTCCAAATCTTCGAGAGGAATAGAATTAGCTCCTGGAATGTGCATCATCTCATATTCTTCTTTCGGCCTTACATCAATTAAAGTCACATTGCCTTCTTTCATTCTGACAATGAGTTCACTCATTTTTATTTGTTCTATATTATCTCTGTTAGTGTAAATTTCCTCCCGAAGCTTTTGAAGTTCCGTAATACGCTTTTCGGCTAAAAGCTGTAAAGATAAGATGAAATTCGCCACCTTTCGATCTGCCAATTTGTAATATGAGTAAACTCCACGCTTCTCATACTCTACCAACCTGGATTCAAGCAGAGTTTGCAGATGCTGGGATGTATTTGCAACACTCATATCCGTTTCACGGGCGATTGTTTCGACCGTTTTGGATCCCTGCATCAAAATGTCCAATATCTCCAGTCTTCGAGGACTTGAAATAGCCTTTCCGATTCTGGCGAGCTGCGCATAAACGCTATCTTTAAACACACGGGTTTCTTTTTCCATAAAAACTTCCTGATTCATCTCGTTTTTTTATCTGTTCTAAGTCGTAATTCATCGTTATGCTTAAATACAATTTTACCATATGATTTAAATATTCAATTGATC
>NZ_LZPK01000351.1:0-16899 GCF_001729375.1 Methanosarcina sp. A14
AATGACAATATTCAGTTAATAACAGGATTAAGTTAATAACAGGATTAAGTTAATAACAGGATTAAGTTAATAACAAAATTAAAATTGGTGACAGGATTAAGTTAATAACAAAATTAAAATTAGTGACCTGCTCAGGAGTTGCAGGTCTTAATCTTTCAAAACTTTTGACATATATACATTATCAAGGACATATCCGAATTTTCGATAGTACTCTCTGGCTCCTATCCCACTAATAATGGCAAGTTTCCGGTATCCATTTTCACGTGCTATCTTCTCTGCATATTCCAGAAGTTCCTTTCCATATCCTCTATGCTGCCACTCCTTTTGCTTTGCTTCTTTTCCTATAGGTACCATAGACCCGTAAACGTGCAGTTCTCTTATCAGGGCGGCATCCTGCAGTTCCGGGCGATGAGGAACAGCGGGGAAGCGCAAACGGGTAAATCCAACGAGGACATCTGCGGCAAGGTCTTCAAAAGCGATGAAATGTTCTTTGCCTCCGCAGGCTTCATATGTCTCTACAGTCAGCTCAACGTCTTTTGGATTTATTTTTCTTCCTTTCAGGCCAGTATGTCCTACTTCTCTGCAGCGAATACAGTGGCACTTCCCTCCTCTTTCTCTTAGTTTTTCTTCTGCAAGCTGCCTGAGATTACTCTTTCGGACCCCGGCAATGATCTGGTAAGCTGGAATATCTCGCTGGATACGCTGGAGTCTTACCCATTTAGGCAGGATCTCTTTTACATCCGCAATTAGTTCAGCAGCTTCTTCGTCAGAAAGAGCCTCGTAATCTCCTGCTTTCCAAAGCTTGTAAAGAGGAGTTCCTTCAGTTACCAGGGTAGGATAAATTTTGAGATAATCGGGTCTGAAGCGAGAATCTTCGAAGAGTTTTTTGAAGCCTTTTAGGTCCAGCTCTGAATCCGAGCCAGGCAGATGAGGCATCATATGGAATCCAACTTTGAATGCGCTGTCCCTTAATACTTGATTAGCCCTGACAATTTCTGCAACTCCGTGACCTCTCTGCATACGAGTGAGCACAAAATCATAAACACTCTGAACTCCGAGTTCTACCTTAGTTCCTCCAAGTTTGAGAAATTCATCCACGTGTTTCTCTCTTGCCCAGTCAGGACGCGTTTCAAATGTGATTCCTACGTTGCGAATTTCAGCTTTTTCATTTGCTTTCTGCACCTCTTCAAGAGGAATATAAGGTAAAGATTTCCCAATTCTCCAGGCTTTTTCTCTCCACTCTTTTCCTGTGAAATCGTTCATTGCCTCAAGGCAGCGTTTAATAAACCATTCCTGATAATCGAGATTGCGTGCAGAAAACGTACCTCCCATCACTATCAGTTCCACTTTTTCTACATCATGGCCGATTCCTTTAAGCTGGGAAAGCCTGGATTCAACCTGGGAATAAGGGTCAAATCCATGCTGGATCGCCCGCATGGCTGCAGGCTCTCTTCCCATATAACTCTGGGGCGACTTGAAAGCAGAGTTAGGTCCTCCTGGGCAGGGAAGGCAAACTCCATGAGGGCATGGAGCCGGAGATGTCATTACAGCAATTGCCGCAACTCCAGAAATCGTTCTGACAGGTTTCCGTTTCAAAAAGTCTTTAATTATTGCCTGTTCTTCATCCGATCCCTGGGTTATGATCTCTCCGTTTCTGGGGAGGCTGGCTAGATGATAATGTTTACTGACATCTTTTTTTGCCTTATTTAACTGGTTTTCGTTTTCTATCTCGCCGGCAAGTACTTTTTCAAGGATTTCCCTGCAGGCCTTATTATAATCATCTTCTTTCATCTCAAGTTCCGTCTTTCCGGTTTCTGGGTTCCAAATTTTTATTCTTATGGCAGTTCTAAATAGAAATCAATTTGAGAGCTTCAAAAAGTTTTATGATTTTTAAAAAAGCTACTTAATTTAATCTTATTGAAAGTATTTGAGCTGATCCCAAAGCTCAAAATGATTTACCAACTCAAATTATGGATAATCAGTCGAGAGCTTCGGATCACAAAGTGTGTTTGAAAACTCACATTGATACACCCGCATTGATTTACTCATACCGATGTAGCAATTTAATTGGTTTTAGGATGAGCTGTCCACTTAATGCGAGCATGACGGCAGTTCAATATTTGCTGTGCAGAGCCTGCTTCATTTTAAATCCATAAGTTTTTACAGGTCATCATTTAACAAAGATCAAATCCAATAATAAAGGTTCCGAGCCCTGCTGCCGGTTTGAGACCCATTACAGACCTGATATACTCATCCGAGGGAGTGGACGGAGATGCAATTACAGCATTAGTCGCACCTTCTACGCATTCCACGTCCTGGCATTTCTTGGGTGGAAGTACTACAGTTATGGGTTCTTTCTTTGCATCTTTTGGCTTAGGCACGCAGCTCTTGTAGATTACAAGGTTTCCCATAACCAGCATATCGTTACATTTTTTACATTCTTCAAGTTTCTCAGGATCGTAAACATCTTCACCAACCTTTTCTCCATACTGCATAAGTACTACATTGGGTCCTTCAGGCCAGACATAATTCATATTAGTTGTAAAAGCTATGATTACCTGGCGTTTGAAGACTTCCTTTATTCCCCGATTGTCTCCTACACCAAGCCCCATAAGTACAGCTCCTTCAGCTTTTTTCTCAAGCTCAAAAATCTTCTTTTTGTCTTCTTCACTCAAGATATATGTATCTTCTACGCCTTTAATGGCTTTTATCCTGCATATAACATCCTGAATAACAGTTTTACATTCCACAGCGAATTCTCCGTCGTGTTTTTATACCTATGTTCTATTATTGAATTACAAGTATGATCTTATGATTTCATACTTTTATTTAGTTCCTTCTTATGTTAATAATGTGTTAGGCCTTCTTGCCTTCTTTTAAATTTACTGATATCATATAATGTTCTTTTTATATTTCTTTTTTTATATCCCCAATTCCTAATATGATTCTATTATCTCCCGCAAGCATCTTATTTAAATTTTTTAATCATTTTCCTATAAATCACAAAAAGTGATTACTATAAATATTTACAGTTATTTAATAATTTCATTAGATTTTTTCCAAATTTTTAAGTGCATTTTTATACTGATGCTTCGATTCCAGAATCGATTCCCTATTTTCCTAGAAAAATCCGTGATCTGAGGATCAACCCTAAAAATAAATTTAGATTTTAGAAAAGTTATTCCTTTAGCGTATCGGAAGTGTACTTTAAGAATAAGTCGAGAATTAAAGCGTTGGCAATGATAATGGTTCTCCGCTTGATTATTTTTTTAATTGCAAAATGGAATCTGAGGACAAAATTAGATGACGATAATGAAACGTTTCCAGATCAGAAAGGAGAATCAACAAAAAGAACTACAATGATATGGATATTTTTCAAGTTTCAGGGGATTACAGAACTTATAACTCCGAAAAAGGGAAAGTAAAGTCAAAAATACTGAATATGGAAGAGATTCACTGGAAGATATTGAGTCTCATGGTGGAGAAATATGAAAATATTTATCTATAATTAGGTTTACCTTCATGTGTCTTCGGTTAAGTGGAGAATCGTGATAAATTGCGTCAATTTTCTCAACATTTGTTAAATATTTTAATAAATTATGGGCTGTAACAGGGTATTGATTTCATTTAAAGAGACCAAAATTTAAGGACGGCTTCTAATGCAAAATCGATAGCTTTCAGGCAAGCAAATTCCTTAACCGATAACCAATGGGTTTACCTTATAATTAGGTTTACCTGCTAAATATATTATAAATCAATCTCTGTCAAAATATATAAATTAATACGTATTAATATAGAAAATTAAAGATATGAATTTAAATGTTGAGCCGAATTGAAGGTAAAGATTACACAATTTATTTTCAAACTACGTAATCTATATAAAGGTTTGAATACAAGTATATATTTACTAAACTTAATTAAGGAATCAAATGTCAGGAAAAAAATCTTTAATTATATTTGCAGGCATATGCATTTTGTTAGTAGGCATTGTTATTCTAAACCCTTTTATGCAGCATAACTCTCCTACTGGTAAAGAAGAGAACAACGTTGAAGAAGAAAACAATAGTGAAAGCGTTGATCCTAATTCTTTTTTCATAAATAATTGGGGTAACGCAAATCATGAGGTTACTGTAGAACTACTTAACTCAAAAAACACTTCTGTATTTAGCAAATCATATTCTTCAGTTCCTGGAAAAACTATAAAAGACAAATTTTCAATTACACCGGTGCCAGGTGGAGAAATTGTGGTTACATTAGATAACGATATCACTAAGACTCAAACTGTTTCAGAAAATTCGACAAGTTCAATACTATACGTCGATGTAGATATGCTAACCAGTAATCCATTGGACCTAAGCATTGTTCTTCCATGAAATGATACACTATTCACCACCAGAGCTGGAAATAGTCTTCCTATAACTATACTGCAGTAAAATCTGGAATTATTCATCCTGAAAAGTTTGCAGATACCCCAACTTTGGTGGCACTATCTTTGAATACATTATCAGTTTTTTCCATTTCATCAAGACCATTTACGGGCAGCTCAAATATTAAAGATGACCCTTTTCCTTGAACACTTGTAAACCATACTCTGCCCTTATGCAGATCAACAAACTGTTTTACCAGAGCAAGTCCAAGGCCAGTACCTCCGTACTGGCGGTTCATGCCAGAATTTTCAAATAACGCCGATCTGTTTTCCTGAGTTACGTTTAGTGCATTCTGGAAGCCAGGAAGAGATTCTTCAGTAAATGGAGAGAGAATGGACATTTTTTCAAGATGAGATCTACCATATCCGAGAAGGTTACAGCCTTTAGGTTAACTTCAAGAATATGCTCCCCTTTTGTTATGAAAATTGCATCATTGGACTGCTCAAATAGAGCCCTATATATTTCGTCTTTAGCCATTAGATTGTCCTCGGCCAGTTTACTTAAAAGCAAATTATTTTCTCATTTTTGTCTCAGGTTCAGTAAAGACACTTTCCCGGGATTGAAGACGTTTAATGAGTAGTAACTAAATTATAAACAACAATTCTAAAAAACTTGTGTTGTATAATACTTATTGTGTTTTATTATAAAGATCTATTGTTGAAGATGATGTCTGAAGAAAAATATGATTAAAGATAGTATGCAGAATAATAAGGTAAATGACAATACAAAAATATGGAAGAATGTAGATCGAATGATGAACTATTTCTTTGAAATCCATAACCAGTGTATTTTTGAAAAGTCTGGCATCTGATAACTTCCGTAAAATGCAGGAAAATAGAAGTTAAAGACTAAGTTAAGCACCAAACTAAACGAACATCAAAAAAATTTAGGTATTTTTTATAAGTCTTCATCCGGGATATAATCCCCAGATTCTTTTTTCAGAAACTCAATAAATTTTATAGGAAAAAGCGTAAACCTCCTAAGTCTTTAGCTTAGGGGTAGTTCACGACTTTCTAGAACGCCTTAATTTTAACCAGAAAACACACACCACTTTAAACACAGGCCAAATGTTTTCACGACTTCCCATTCAAACATGAGCTTTATTTGGGCTTTTTTGAAGTCTCCTCAAGTTTTCAGCCTCGGTAGGGTATCTTGGCCTGGTCTGGCTTCATGAGGTTCTTTAATGACCCTAATTTTGTTCCATCCAGCAGGTAGACTTCAGCCAAATCAAATTATATGCTGCCCGAGGAAGATGTCATTTAGGCTTTTCAGGAATAAACTTCTCAAAAATAAAAAATAAGGAGATTTTCTCCTCGACTGGCCTTCCGCTTAGCAGGACAAACTCGGACCTGCAGAACAAAATTAAGTCTGAAATCTTCAGTCTTCTCTTTTCATCTGCGGGAAAAGGATTACTTCTTTGATAGAGTCCAGGCCCACAAGTATCATGGTAAGCCTGTCGATCCCAAGCCCCATGCCACCCGTAGGTGGCATTCCGTATCCAAGGGCATTTACGAAATCGTAATCAATGGTCTGGGCTTCAAGGTCTCCTAACTTTCTTTTCTTGTCCTGTTCTTCGAACCTTTTTTTCTGTTCAATAGGATCATTCAGTTCGGAATAACCGTTTGCCAGTTCCCAGCCATTCATGAATAGCTCGAATCTCTCAACAAAGCCTTCTTTTGACCTGTGGTTTTTGGCAAGTGGAGAATTTTCCACGGGGTAATCGTATATGAAAGTCGGGTTTATCAGCTTGTCTTCTACCAGACCCTCAAAGAGCAGGGCAAGGAACTCTCCGTAAGTATTTGCCTTTTCGTAGTCCTCGATTTTGTTCTCGATTGCGATTTGCTTCAACTCTTCAAGCGAGTGAGCAAAAACATCAAGCCCGGCATACTCTTTTAAGGCGTCTTCCATGGAAATACGTTTCCAGGGAGTACTGAGATTGAGCGTGTTTTCGCCTATTTTGACTTCATAGCTGCCAGTCAGCTTGAACATAAGCTCTGAAATGAGGCCTTCAGTTAAGTCCATCATGTCATTGTAGTCCCTATAAGCTTCATAGACTTCAATCGTGGTGAACTCAGGGTTATGGGTTGTGTCAATATCTTCATTCCTGAAATTCTTGGCGATCTCAAAGACTTTCTCATATCCACCAACAACAAGCCTCTTAAGGTAGAGTTCCGGAGCAATTCTAAGGAAGAGTTTCTGCCCGAGACAGTTATGGAAAGTTGTGAAAGGCCTTGCATTTGCGCCTCCGTACACATTCTGGAGTATTGGAGTTTCAAATTCCAGAAATTCCCTGTCAGAAAGGTATCGTCTGATCTCGGATATAAGTTTGCTCCTCATAACGAAAATCTCTCGCTTATCAGCATTGACTATAAGGTCAAGATACCTTTTTCTGTACCTGGTTTCAACGTCTTTTAAGCCGTGGAATTTTTCGGGGAGGGCACAGAGGGATTTTGAGAGAAGAGAAAATTCGGATACACTGATGGAATTTTCACCTCTTTTTGTCCTGAAAAGTGTGCCCTGAACGCCTACAATATCTCCCGAATCGACCAGGGTTTTAAAAGTCTTGAAATCCTCATCAGGAAGATTTCCTTTCCTTAAAGTTATCTGAATTCTGCCCCCCTGGTCTCCAAGGTCAGCAAATATCATTTTTCCAAGCCTGCGAATATTGTAGAGCCTTCCTGCGGTTCTGACCGTTAGCCCTTCATTCTTTTCAAAGTCTTCGAACTTTTTCTGGATTTCACAGATATCCCCATTCTTTTCAAACTTATAGGGGTATGGATTAAGTCCCTGACTTCTGATGCCGTTTAGTTTTGCAAGTTTAGAATCATCAAAGACCCTGCTATCTGAAATATCATTATTGTCAGATTCATTGCCAGACGGTACAAGGCTATCTGACATTTTTTCGTTGTTAATTTCCATGCTCATCGAATCAGTACATCCTATTCAGGTGAATACGAATAAACCACTTAGTAATCGATTAGTGATCAATTAGTAAACCGATAATAAATTATTAAATCGATCAGTAATCATATATAAGTCAGTAAATAAGTTAACCATGAACAAATCAATAATAAATCAATATCAACGAATCAGCCATTAAGAAATCAACCCGAGTGCCCACAGCAGAAAAGAATCGTGGAAGGCCTCACGGAGATTTGTGAATTTTTAGATATGTAAGTTACTAGATAGTGAATTTTTTATTCACACTTCTATGGCTGAAAGCTGCAAGTCTGAATGCCAGGAATAATGGCTGTCTATTAGCTTGAGTCCTGACATTTAATTTTTTCAATACATCCATGCATATTATATAAATATTGAGAAAACGAGTCCATATATTAATAAATTATTAGTGAAATCAGCATTACTTTATAAAATAACTACTGTATTATTCGCTGCAAAACTTTCATAGCACCATTACAAACTACTTTATAAAATAACTACTGTATTATTCGCTGCAAAACTTTCATAGCACCATTACAAATGTATCCTATGTCTATCAATTCATAGACTTCGAATTTTCCACTACACTAAAAGTAATCCTAAATTCAGTACCATGATTCCGTTTAAGCTCGATTTTCCCGTCCAGCTGGTCAACAAGGATATTTACTAACTGAAGTCCTAGTGAGTCTAGCCTCTCTAGTTTTAAATTTTCAGGAATTCCTTCTCCATTATCTGAAACTGTCAAGCTGAAAAGAGATTTACTTGTTTCGTCATTAATTTCTTCTCTGTAAAGCTTAATTCGGATTTGTCCTTTTTGGCCTTCAGTAAATGCATGTTTGAGGGAATTAGAGACCAGTTCATTAACAATTATTCCTAAAGGAACAGCAGTGTCCATATTAAAGAACGTATTCTCTTCCAGGTCCGTGCATAGGCTGAGATTTTTACTACTAAGGCTATAAGTCTGGAAAAGATTTTCAGCTAATTTTTTAAGGTATTCAGAAAAGTTCAGGGTATCGGTCCCTTCTCCTTTATATAATTCTTCGTGGATGAGAGCCATAGATATAACTCGATTCTGGCTTTCCCTGAAAGCCTCAATAACTTTCGGGTTATCGAACTTCTCAGCTTGAAGATCAAGAAGAGAATCGATAACTTGCAGGTTATTCTTGATCCTGTGGTGGATTTCTTTCTTACGGGTAGTCTCGAGATTTACCAGAGCTTCTTCTGCCTTTTTCCTCTCGGTAATGTCAAGAACAAAAGCTACGCCTTCACAAAGCACCTTATTGAAGGTAGATATCCCAATAATGACAGGTACGTGTGAGCCATCTTTGCGGGTGTATTTCTTTTCGTAAGGCGTACTTATGCCTTTTGATTTAAGTTCAGCCACGGCATGATCATCAAATTGACTGTACTCTGGTGGAGTCATCTTATTCCATTTAATCTGCCCAGCCCGCAAGTCCTCGCGAGTGTAACCGACTATTTCCAGGAACTTATCGTTAGCTTCTGTTATCGAACCGTTCAGATTGTAAAAACATACACCGATCATATCTGAGTCGTAAAATCCGCGTAGGCGTATTTCGCTCTCATGTAATGCTTCTTCCGCCTTGATATGGTCAGTAATATCTCTTACAATGCCGGAGATAGCCACAAGCTTTCCAGATGCGTCAAAAACCGGAGAAAGAGTTATTGAAACATTTATTAAGGTACCATCTTTTTTCCGCTGCAGAGTTTTGTAATGCCGGATCTTTTCTTTTTGCTTAATCTTTTCAATTAACTGTATTATTTCCCCCTTGAGATTATCCGGTTCAAGGATTGAGATATTTTTCCCCATAATTTCTTCAGCTGAATAACTATAAATCTGCTCTGCGCCCTTATTCCAGTTTGTAATAATACATTCAAGAGACTCAGTTATAATGGCATCGTCCGATGATTCAATTGCATTCAACAGTGTCTGTATTTTCTCTTCAGCTTTTTTGCTTTCAGTAATGTCCTGAACTATTCCTTTTACCTTAGTGGGGATATTTTTATCATTATACACGAATTCGGATTTTAGATGGACTATCCGCTCTTCCTCATTTGCTAAGACAATCCTGTAATCGATAACAAAAAGATTTTCCTTTGCAGCTTTTTTAAGGGCATTCCGGTAGTAGTCTCGATCATCGGGATGTATGTAACCTAAATATTCATTGTAAGAAGGTGCTGGCTCTTGAGGATCACGTCTAAAAATATGATACATTTCCTCAGACCAGTAGGCTTTATCAGTTTCAATCTCCCACTCCCAGTTTCCAATATGAGCCATTTTTTGAGCTTCAGCGAGGCCTTTCTCACTTTCTTTCAATGAATTGTAAGCCTTCTCAAGCTCTATTGTTCGTTCTTTAACTTTTTCTTCTAGATTTTCATGTGCTTTTTTTAAAGCTTCTTCTACTTTTTTGCGCTCTGTAATATCGCGGATAATACCCCCACTAAAAAGTAGCTTTCCATTCAAACCTTTAGTTACCGTGAATCTATCAGCGAACCAGCGATATTTACCGTCCTTATGTTTAAACCGGTACTCCAGAGTTCCAGAACCAGTGTCGTATGCCCGATCCCTCTCTGAAGTAACTATGGGAAGGTCATCGGGATGAATACGACCAAGAATCTCACTGGCATTTCCTGAACTTATTTCCTGGGCAGAGTAGCCAGTAATCTTCTTTACCACCGGGCTCATGTAATCATAACTGTCGGTCTGAAAGTTTTGTCTGTATGCCACATCAAGTGAGTTCTCAAGAACCGACCGGAACCTCTCTTCACTCTCCTGCAATGCGCTCAGAAGAGCTTCACGTTCAGCCAGCGAATGAGCCATTTTAAAATTGCTGTAGCCTAACTGCGAGAGAATGTTGGCAAAAGTTATAAGGAAGGCCATACCTGTATTCACAGCTTCCCTGCTCAACCGTGGGACTTTTTCGAGCGCCTTTATATATTCCTCTTCATTGAAGCCATATTTTCTAGCCTGGGATCGGAAAATCTCATAGTCCAGAGGTTCGTCTTCAAAAAAGAATTGGCCTGAGAATATATTGGCAACGTGCTGACCCCCAACTATGATGGGAGTCGCTATGTCCCACATGTTGTTTTTGCATTTATAGAGCTTGAACTCTCCTGAAGAAATGCCTGCAGATAGCCTGGTGTCACTCTCTACGCAGTGCTTACAGGCTTCGGGGTGAACCCTGTGGAATTGCGTGCAGATATCCTGCCATCCTACACCTACCAGAATATTGCCTTTTAGATCGCCCAGGCTCATGGGTATGTGAGTAATCTTGTAGAAGTTGTCCATCATAGACTGGATCGCCTGGACGTCAACGATATCAGTTATTTCCAGTTTATCCACCTCCCGAGCAGGTGAAAGAATATCTTCTATAGTCACGAGGCTAAATAATGCAACTGTTCAAATGAGATACAATGAGGTTTTTGTTGCAACAATTACAGGCGTGACTATAACTTCTACCTTATGTCCTGCTCACTCTGGCCCAACACTTTCTCAGTCTGAGCACATTCTCAGTCTGCTTTCACTAAGTTTTATTTTTCCGCCTGGAGTTTTCGATTCTTTCCTATTTTCCTTCCCTTTTGACCAAAGAAAACTGATAGTTCAAAACTAAGTCGATAGTATCTGCTGCACTGCACATACTAAGAAAATATGAGTACAGAATGAGTATCTGTCATTTGTCAGTAGATAGAGAAGCTAATATTAATATTTTCAAAACCCCTCGATTCTATGAGTTTTCACTTACTCTTTAAGTAATACAAATATTCAAAATAGTTATATGCGTCAAATTTTAAAAAGATTTGGATATTATGGTAATGTTAATACTGCACAGAATAATAAATATGGGCATAATTTTTCCATGCTTTCCACGTTTTCCGTGGTTATAAAATAAGTTCAAATACTCACATTGGGAATTATGACTAAAGCTAAATTCTTTGTCTACATGCCAAATCATATTATATAGGGTCTTTTGAATTCATATTATACAGAGCCTTTTGAATTCCTGCATCTTCTATTCCTATTCTTGTTTCTAACTCTTGTATGCTTCAGCTTCCGAATATTCTTGAGCAGTCCGAGCCTTGTTCCATCAAGTAAATATACTTCCGAAGCCTCAAGTTTGATTCCACCTGAGGAAAAAGCCGGGCCCAGAAGTTCGTCCTGAGTAGATTCGTTAAAAGGCACGCCTCCACATAGCTCATTAAAAGCCGGTATTATGAAGAGTTCAGGATCTGTCCATTGTGCAGGATTCTCAAAATCAAGGTTTCCGAAATGAGCTTTCAGGACTTCCAGATTGAACTTTGTCTTGATCCAGGCAGGTTCAACTACTGAGTAACCAAACGAATCTGTAAAACGAACAGTGGGATGATTATGGGCTGTGACTACATAAGATGCAGCCAGCAGTTCAGGGGCAGGCCAGGTATGCCCATGGAAGTATCCCACTCCGTCAATAACTGCACCGCGTGCGGAATGAATCCTGATGTCTTTTTGCCTGTTGAAAAGAAGTTCGATTCCTCCATCATGGTTTCCGGGGATAATATCAACGTGTGAATGTTCTGCAAGCGTTTCGAGGAAGCGAGGAATTTCGTCTTTTTCCTGCCAGGAGACCTTAGGGACATTATGTTTCACGTCCCCAAGAAGTATTACTCTATCAGGGGAATTTGCCCGTATATAGCCAAGAAGCCTGTCCAGCCGTCCTTTCATCTGGCTGGGTAAATTGATCCCACTCCTGTACAGATCCCATTCGATCCCGAGATGGATATCGGCAACTACCAGTGAGTTTTCAGTATTGGTTACAATAAGCGCAGGTTCTTCAATGATAGGTGTGATTTCGGGGGGCATAGTCGATAAGAGGTGTTTTTCAGAATTTAAAAGTGCATATCAGACAGCAGCCTGAAACGGCTTTAATTTTAACGCATGTAGATATATACTTTATGATATTTAAATAAAAATAATAAATATAAAAAACAAAAATAGTAGAACAGGCTGAACCTGCCTGAATGAACTTAAAGCATGAGGGAACTTTCAATATTCCAAAACTCAGTACCGGAAAATCTCATACTAAAAAATGGCCTGAAAATCAATAATTATTCATACTAAAAAATGGCCTGAGAATCAATCAACAATTATTTAGATTAAAAAATAAGAACACTCCAACAAAAATTTAAGTACTCTTAACGTAATCAAACGACGTTTACAAAATTTAAATGCTGGATAAGATATAGTGGCTGAAGAAATAATAATGAGAATAGCTAAACCTCAAGATGCGGACTATTTGAGAAAATTGGTAAACGAGACAATTGATACCTGTTATTTCCATATTTACTCGCAGGAAGCAGTTGATTACTTTAAGGATTATCACAATCGGACGAATATCGTAAACGATATACTGGAAGGACATTGCCTGATTCTTACCTCAGGAAAGGAGTTTATAGGAACGGGCACTCTTCTTGGTTCAAGCGCTAGAAGAGTCTTTGTAAAGCCGGCATATCAAAACATGGGCTTCGGAAAGAAGATTATGCACGGGCTTGAAGAAAAGGCCATGGAAAATGGAGTCAGGATAATGGATCTGGATGCCTCACTTGTAGCATACTCTTTTTATAGGGCTCTTGGCTATGAAACACAGGCCGAATATGTGATTCCTGTGAAAAATGGGCAAAACTTAAGGTATTACAAAATGATCAAAAAGCTTGAAGATAAATAAAAATTGCTGTTGGCAGAGCTCTTTATCAGTCAGGTCTATTTTTCAAAACCTCAAGGAAACGATTTGCAGTAGCAAGATAAAGTTCCGGGAAGAAAAAGAAGCCCCGGAAAAAGAATCAAAGCTATAATCCAAATTACAGTAAGTATCCAAATCCAGATTTTACTTCTCATACTTAAGTACGTCATCAATAGTATCCACATACTCGATGTTGATTCCCACCTCTTTCTCTATGTACTCTTTAGCGTCTACGATTTCTGGCTTCTGCTCAATGACATTAAAACCGCCAAGCTGCCTTTCTACATATTTATATATCACAAGCTGGCTGTTTTCCCTCGGAATGAGGAAAAGGGTTTTGCCTCCGGCTTTTGCTGCCTTAGCTTTTTCCATAACTCCACCTATCTGACCGATATTGCCTTTATCGTCAATCGTGCCTGTAAGAGTTATACTATTGTTCAGTTTGGTATTGTTATCAATGGCTGAAATCGTAAGCAGGGTCATGAGAGCTCCTGCACTGGGACCATCGACTCCCGGAGTTTTATTCGAAGCGGTAATGCTGAAAATAATATCACTGCTTGACATTTGTTTACCGGTTTTGTTTTCAGTGACGAAAACTGCAGTGTTTGCAGCATCCTGGAAGACCACACCCATCAGAGGGGTTGTCTGGACAAGCACACGGCCTTTTCCGGGCTGGACCTCAGCTGAGATATTGAGCAAAGCTCCCTCCTCAGAAACATTTTTCCGGATAAAGGGACCTGCTTTCTCGAGTTCGACTTTCTGGAAAACCGCGGGCCCCTGAAGGGTAGCAAAGCCTTCAATTCCTTCAGGACACGCTTGAGAGCCATTTTCAAGCTCAAATACCCTTTCTCGATAGGACTTTAACTGTGAAGCGTAAGACTGAAGCGACTCATTACTCTGATTCATCTGCGTCTTAAGGTTTTTATTTTCCGTTTCAAGGGAATTTATTTGAGTCTGCATTTCCTGGACCTGTTTTCCCTCAAAGGAAGGCTGTTCTTCAAACAGGACAAAGTAAGCGTTTGCAAAAAGCGAAATAACCAGTAAAAAAACAAGAAGTTTGGATTTCATACCACCTACCACTTTTTAACTTGCTTCGTAAATCATTATTCTTCTTTCTGGAAACCATGCAGGAAAACTGCAAGAAATATTTATAACATATAACCACAGAATTTAACGTAAAGACCCAATAGGTGAATATAGTTACCAATAAATGAATATGTTGATTACCGATAAATAAAATCTTAGCTACCAGAAGGTGAATGTCCTGATACCAATAAAGATATCAATAAATGAATATGTTGATTACCGAAAATAAAATCTTAGCTACCGGAAAGTGAATATCCTGATACCAATAAAGATATCAATAAATGAATCTCCTGGTTACCAAGAAATGAAATTGGCTACCGAGAAGTAAATATATGGATTCAGGAAGTCTTCGATCCTAACCCATATGCTTACATTAAAAATTTATATAACTGTATAGACCGAGTTTCAACCTTCTTTTTCAGGGATTTCCTTCTCAGTCTCCTCTCCTTTATTCTTCCACATTAACATTACTTTCAGGTTTTTCTCATTTTCCGATTTGGTGATAACTGCTTTTCCATTCATAGTCAGAAGTAAGTTAAAAGTCAGTTCCACCTGACATGGCCTGAACTCAGGAGGAGTTTCCTCTAGATTGTCTACAACTTTTTTAGAAATCTCCTTAATCATAAGCATCGCATTATCAACCGATTCTGTGGATTTTTCTTCCAGGGCTTTCGGAGATACAAGCGCAAATTTTTTTACTGTACCTGGAGCATGCCCCAGTTCGGCTAAAATACCCCCTGCTTTTAAGGCCTCCCTACCTGAATTTTCAATAACTTTCTCATCAACAGTAACTTTTTCATCAACAGTAACTTTTTCATCAACAGTAACTTTTTCATCAACAGTGATTTTATCCAGAAACTGCCCCCCATTAGGTAATATGGTCATGTCTCATAGAAAAAGAGACTGTGACCCTGAGTAAGAATAGATTAACGTAAGTAAACTTGTATATATAAATAAATAATTATTGACGTTTTAATTTAAGTTAAAGTTCAGACCTTAAATACCTTCTTAACTTTCTTCGTTTTCTTTTACATTTGGCCCTTCTTTTGTATCTTGAACAATATATCCCATGGATTTTATTTTTTCTCTGATAGCGTCTGAAACTGCCCAATCTTTCTTTTTTCTGGCAGCTTCACGTTCTTCAACCAGTTTCATTACTTCTGTGGGGATTTTCTTTTTTCCTGATTCAGAAAAGAGGCCCAGGGTATCTGAAAACTGCCTGTAAAGGGAATAAAGCTTCTCAAGGACCTGTCGATTTTTTTCGGATTCAAGGTACTTGTTAGCTGTACGGGAAAGCTCCTTAAAAATCGTTAAGGCTTTTGGGGTGTTGAAATCGTCCTCAAGAGCTTCTCTAAACTGTTTCTCCAGTTTAGGGAGGGTTTTAAGAACTTCTTCGTCCCCAGGATAATCTGTATTCTCTGCGCTTTCCAGGCTAAATTCAAGGTTCTCAAGCGTTTCTTTAAGCCGTAAATAATTATTCTTTGCATTTTCGGCAAAGGCATCGGAATAGTCCAGTTTTTTACGATAGTGGACTGAGAGAAACATGAAACGCACAACTTCCCCACCGTACTTTTCAACAATCTCCGGCAGGGTGAAGACGTTTCCTTTGGATTTGCTCATTTTCTCTCCTTCGACTATGAGATGTTCTCCGTGAATCCAGTAGCATGCAAAAGGTTTTCCTGTTGCCCCTTCCGATTGTGCAATCTCATTTTCGTGGTGAGGGAAAATAAGGTCCACTCCTCCTAAATGCATATCCAGAGTGGGCCCAAAGCGGTTCATGGCCATCACTGAGCATTCGATATGCCATCCAGGACGGATTTTCCCCCATGGGCTCTCATAATAAATCCCCCTTTCAATTTCCTCGGGGGTTGAAGCTTTCAGGAGGGCGAAATCGCGGGGATTATCTTTATCATATTCGTCCACGTCCACCGATGCGCCAATTATAATGTTATCAAAATCAAGCTTTGAAAGTTTGCCATAATCCGGAAATGACGAAATTCTGTAATAGACCGACCCGCCTTTTTCATAAGCCATCCCTTTGTCTATTAGCTTTTGCGCAAGTTCAATCATGCTGTCAATATTTTCCGTAGCCCTAGGGTAAGCTGAAGCCCTTTTTATGTTCAGCATACTAAGGCCTTTAAAAAACTCTGCCGTATATTTATCCGTAAAATCCTTAAGTGACATTCCGGCTACTTTCGAATCCCTGATAGTTTTGTCATCTATATCAGTAATGTTCATTACAAGTTTTACTTTATATCCAAGGTACTCAAGACTTCTCACAATATTATCTGCCATCAGAAAAGTACGATAGTTGCCTATATGCGGCATGTTGTAAACTGTAGGTCCGCAGGCGTAAATCGAAACTTCGCCTTCCTTTAAAGGTTTGAAAACCTCTTTCTTTCGTGTAAGAGTATTGTAAACCTGGAGCATCCGGAACGCCTCTGGATTTTTAAGTGCCTGAAGTAATTATAAAAATGAAACAAAACTTTTTTAATGTATCCAAATTCGATTTAGAGTTATTTTAATCATCTCTTATTACCTAATTGGTCAGATATACTTTATTACTTTTACCGCAAGCCTTTTTTGAAAAGGCTTACCGAAAATCTCAGCAACGACGAGATCAGTCATCATAACGGTTGTAGCACAACCCCTTTTAAAAAACTGCTTGCCCGCAACCCTTTTGAAAAAATTGCTTGCCTGCAACCCTTTTGAAA
>NZ_LZPK01000352.1:0-10521 GCF_001729375.1 Methanosarcina sp. A14
AATTGCGTTGCAATGGTTTCGAGTGCAGTGCGTACGCTATCTGGAAACTCGAGTTCAAGGCTCGAAGCAAGATAAAAAGCTGCAATAACCTTTTTTCCTGATTTTACGGGGATAATTGCGGTAGCCCTGAGATTTTCATGTCGGAGTGCGTCATCTCTCGAAGTGAGAAGAAGGTCTATGTGTTGTTTATAAACCGGCTGCCCTATCACAACAAGTTTCGCATTAGGGGAATTCACAGTGTAACTGGAAGCATGCTCGACAAAATTAGGTGAAAAACCACGTTGAATTGCAAGTGTCATATCTCCTGTTTCTTCATCGATAAGATAAATACCTCCGGCATTGATCTCATCTATCTGAAGGCAGGAATCCAGTAGTCTTTCAAGAGTCTCGTTCAGGGAACTGGAAGTGCTGAGTGCGATTCCAAGGTCTCTTTGGATGTAGAGCAATTTTTCTTTTCTTTTCCGCTCAGTAACATCCATAACTATTCCCATAAGGTACTTTACAGTCCCATTTTTATCCGCTTCAATGAAAGTCCTTTCATCAACCCAGCGTATCTCACCTGATTTCGTCAGGATACGATACTCCTGAGAATAGTCCACGTAACCTTCTTCTATTCTTCTTGAGAGTTCTCTTTCAACCATTCCCAGGTCATCAGGGTGTATGATATTGCCATAAAGAAGTTTTCCGGATGTAAATTCTTCGGTAGTATACTCGAATTTCTTTATGTTTTCTGAGACAAACTCGGCAGGCCAGTACTTCTCCGGCCTCCAGAGAAAAACCGTGACAGGAACTTTATTTATTACCGAGATCAGCTCCTTTGCCATCTCAAGAGCGTTACATAAAGCTACTTCATTCATGTATTTACGGGCTTTCTGCTTGCCGCTCCCATTCTTAGCCGAATTCGAAACCACTTTGGACATCCCGTTCTTTGTAGTTTAAAAATCTTTTACAGGAAGCTCTGAATATATTTCAGATATTTACATTTTTTGCGCCGTAAATATAAAAGTACGCAATAAATTAAAAAGCTTGTGATTTGAGTTCTGGAATGCATCAGAAGGCAGAGACTTGAAAGTTAGAATCTATATAATGATTTTATCGAAAGGAATACACTATATGAGAAAACCTTAAAGAAAAGTATATATTATATTAAGATTGAAAACCAGCCTAGTTAATAGTCATTCAATTTCTAGACCTGTTTATTATCTCACGTTTGTAACGGTTCTTATTCTCTCTGCCTCAGATCTAATTCTATTTCTATATGAATTTCCAAGGTCAATTTGATATATAACCGATGATATATTTTTTGATATATCTCCACAAAAAATAAAAAGAGGCGAGTTGAGAATATGGATGACCTTCAGGGAGTATTGAAAGGACAGAAGATTGCTTACTTTTCTATGGAAATAGGCCTCAGCAGTGAAATCCCGACTTATGCTGGAGGGTTGGGCATACTTGCAGGGGATACTATTCGCTCGGCAGCGGATCTGAATATTCCACTGGTAGCAGTAACACTGGTGAGCAATAAAGGCTATTTTAGGCAAATTCTGGACTCTTCCGGAAACCAGATAGAGCACACCGAAGAATGGAATCCTGCCCGTTTTATGACGCTTCTTGCAGAAGAGGTAAGCGTCAAAATCCAAAACAGGGACGTTAAAATCAGGGCCTGGCTACATAATTGTAAAAGCCTTACAGGAGGCTGTGTACCCATTATTTTCCTTGATACTGATGTCGAGGAGAATAACTGGGAAGACCGCAGAATTACGGATTTTCTCTATGGGGGAGACCAGCGCTACAGGCTCAAGCAGGAAATAGTACTTGGGATCGGGGGAGTAAGAATGCTTGATGCACTGGGTTTCAAAATAAGGAAGTACCACATGAACGAAGGTCACTCAAGCCTGCTCGGCCTGGAACTCCTTAGGTGTAACGGCATTGACCCTGTGAAAGTTAAGGAGTTATGTATTTTTACAACACATACCCCTGTGGAAGCAGGGCATGATAAATTTGATTACGGGCTTGTAGAAGACCTTATCCAGGACAAAAACTGTGTGGATGTCCTCAGAAGATTCGGAGGCGTTGACCGCTTTAATACGAGCCTTTTTGCCCTTAACCTGTCGAATTATGTCAATGGAGTCACAAAGAGGCATAGCCTGATCTCAAGCGAGCTTTTTCCGGGCTACAAAATCCAGGCGATTACAAACGGCGTCCATTCATATACCTGGACTTCTCCTTATTTCAGGAAACTGTACGACCGCTACCTGCCTGGCTGGGCAAATGAGCCTGAACTTCTGGTAAGGATAGATGGAATTCCGGACACTGAGATCTGGGAAGCTCACTGGAACGCAAAAAAAGCCCTTATCGATGAGGTGAACAAAAGGACAGGCGTGGGTATGGACTATGAGACCCTGACAATCGGCTTTGCACGGCGCATGACCGCATACAAGCGGGCAACCATGGCTCTGTCCGACCCTGAAATGCTCAAAAAAATAAACAGACGGGGTAAAATTCAACTTATTTTTGCAGGCAAAGCTCACCCGAATGATGGAGCCGGAAAACAGCTTATCAGAGACATTTTTAAAAACATTGAAATTTTGAGGGAAGAAATAAAGATTGTTTTTCTGGAAAACTATGATATGGACATTGCCGGAAAAATGGTCTCCGGGGTTGACATTTGGCTGAACACGCCAACCCGCCCCTATGAAGCCTCAGGCACAAGCGGCATGAAAGCTGCACACAATGGAGTTGTAAATCTTAGCGTACTCGATGGATGGTGGATTGAAGGCTGGATTGAAGGCGTGACCGGCTGGGCAATAGGCCCTCAGCCCGAAGAAAAACTTTCCGAAGAAGAAGCAAAAGCAGCCGAACTCAGTGACCTTTACAATAAGCTGTATTATATTATAATTCCCATGTACTACGACCGCAAGGATGAGTGGGTTAAGCTAATCAACAATTCCATAGGCATGATAGCTTACTATTTCAACAGCCACAGAATGATGAGGCGTTATGTCACACATGCCTATCTATAATGTACTTTGATTTTTCAGAGGGATTTTGTGAGCTATAGTTTTGTTTCCTTTATGGGGGTACAGGTAAATTTTAGGAATATAGGTAAATTTTAGGAATACAAATAAGTCAAACTTTTGTAAACTACTGCAAAAGTTTAGTAAATCCTTTTTTGATGGAGAAAAGCTGACCAGTTATCACTACTTTAATTACCATCTTCTCTCAGAACTAATTTTTCTGCTAATTTTTTACCTAGCCTTCCGCAGATGTCTTCAAAAAATAACATTTTTTCTGTTATCGTTTTTGTGACTTTGGCGATTTAAGTCCCTTTAGGGTAAGAACAAATCTTATTTAGCTGTCTATTTTGTGTGTTTGACCTCAGGATATTTAATATTGAGAGATTGATAAATTTATGAAAAAGTTTATACTGTAAACAGTGTATAATATTTCACTGTGATAATATGGACGAGACAGATACGATGGATGTGTATGTATGTGCAGATTATAAGAAAGCGCTGAACGGCAAATGTATTGAAATTGATTATAGTGAAGTTTTCGAGAACAGCAAACTTTGCGATTGCGGCTCCGAGCTAAACAATGACGCAGCCAGAGTTGTGCTTAAAGCAGTCGCTCTGGCATCTGAAAAATCGTCATCGACTGGCGTTGAAACTGTACATCTGCTATGCATCACGAAAACGGTATGTAAGAAGTGTTGGAAGGAATATATTCTTGAGTCCTCACAATCGATAGAGGAGCAAATACAGACTGCGTTCAGCGACTGCAAATATCGGATGTGCAAAAAATTTGATAAATACCTGGACCGTATTGACATAGATAAACAATATGAACTGAAATATATTTGCCGAGAGTGTACACCAGCTGCCGAGGAAGAACCTGCGCAATTGGACACAACGATGGAGTTACATTCAGAACCTAGCCCAAAACCTATTTTATTCTAAATAAACATGAGTTTTCAGGATCAGTTTATTGATTAGGTATTCAACTTGACTGTTCCAAATACGAAATTCAGAATTCAAAAATTCAAAAATTCAAAATTCAAAAATCAAATATTGAGTTTCAGGATAGGCTCATTGAGTAAGGATATAAATTTTAGAGATTCTTTAGAACTCAAGTTTAAAATATTAATTGTTTGATTTTATAGAAATAAAACGGAGTTTTTTCATCATGCAGTCATCTTTTAAAATCGGAAACATAATGGACATACCTATCAAACTGGATACATCCTTCCTTCTGGCACTTCCGATATCTGCATATTTTTTCGCGATCAATTCACAGCCATATGGTTTTGCGGGAGTTGAGCCAACTATAGTTAGATACGCTCTTTCTACTCTTTCTGCTATCTTCCTTTTTGTCTCAGTACTTTTACATGAACTTTCACACGCTTATCTTGCAAAGCGTTACGGGGCCAATATTTATAGCATCACTCTTCTCCTTTTTGGAGGTGTAGCCTCTATGGAGATCCCGCAGAAACCCGGACAGGAAGCAAAAATAGCTTTTGCAGGGCCTTTAATGAGCCTCGTAATAGGTTTTATCTGCCTGTTCACATACAATTTCGTAATATCCTCTAACTCTGCGCTTTCTCAAAGCCCTATATTTCTTATTATCTGGATCCTTGGATCAATGAACTTAGTGCTTGGGATCTTTAATTTACTGCCTGCTTTTCCTATGGATGGAGGCAGGATACTCCGTTCAGTTTTTGCCAGGAAAATGTCGTATGTAAAGGCTACTCATAGTGCAGCTTCCATCGGAAAGTTTATTGCTATTCTCATGGCGATTTATGGAATTTACGTAGGTGATATCTGGTTTACCCTAATTGCTTTCTATATTTATGGCAGCGCATCTAATGAGGATCGATTTTATTCAGAATTAGACAGATCTGTATGATAGTTAGTTTGGGGTTGGTAAATTTTGTTTGGGTCCTGGGATATATGTGCTGGGCTAGTTATAGATGGCAATATTTATTTTAGTTCACAGTTGTAAAGGACAAGTAAACATTTTATGGAAAGGCAAGAGGCTATGGCATTAAAAGAAGAATTAAAACAACTTAAGAGGTACAAAACAAGATGCGAGACAACTCTATGAGAAGGCAAAGGAACATCCATTGATATATCTAATTTTTTTCACTGTTATTGTTATAAAACAGAACACTTCATCTATTGAATTATTGGCGAAGTATCCATGCACGTCAATTTCATTGACGCATTCACTTTTTATTAGGAAAGCGAATCCTACACAGCCCTTTTGGGAGAACAATCGGGCACGTCAACCCTTTAAGAAACTGCTAGCATCACCATGAGTAAAGCTAGTACTTTATTTCTTATCATATTCTTCACCGATTTTGGTTATGTTAACTTTCTACATATATTTGCCTATACTTCTGCAATCTTTTGGCTCAAGGATATTGACTTAGTTGAGATTTACTCTAAGCATATCTTACAAACCCACTACAGTGGATCTACGTAACGTACAGTAACCAGCTTTCTCGATGTGCAGAATAGATTCAAGACTAATATGTTCTATCTCCTGTTCAGCCTGATAGAGCTAGATTATAATTTTAACAAGACTCAGTAAGAAGCTTATAGAAGCTAATTTTGAGTTGGTTTAATAGTCACAAAAAATAATATTTATATGTAATATATGTCAGTAATAATATGATGAGAGTGTGTAGAATAATTGATAATCTCAAACCAAAAATAAAAAGACTTTGGCTCTTAATACCTCTTTTTCTTTTAGTTAAATATTATATTGTTTACCTTAAACATTTTAGTGGGTCTATAACTACTAACCCAAATAGTGCTTTATATCTATTGACCACCATAGTCCAAAGTGAGGTTACTATAGTTGCTATAATTATCAGTTTAAGTGTAGTTGTGATACAATATTATGCATCTTCATACTCGTCAAGAATTATTGATATATTAATAAATGATAAAAAGCTCTGGATACCTATAATATTATATGGGATTTCTATAGTTTCTTCTCTTTGTCTTATTAGATGGATAGATCAAGATAATAAGTATCCAATGTTGGAAAATTGGTATAGTCTGATTCTCACAGTTTCAATTATTGCACATATAAGTTTAATCAATTCAGTTTCACATTTCTTGAAATTAATGAAACCAGATTCAATAATAAATATTTTAGTTACGAAAATTAGTATACAAAGCTTATCTAATTCCTGGATATCCAAAGTTGAATTACCCAGTAGGATTTCTAAAGATGAACCAAGAATTGATAGAATTACTACAAAACAAAACGATGAGATAGACCCAATTCTTCCAGTTGTTGACATTATAAATGCTTCAATTGTACGATCTGATTACGCTACAGTAAGTTATGGACTCAAAAAAGTATTAACACATTATTCAGATATTATTATAAATAATACACTTAGTGAGACACAAATAAAAAAAATATCAGAGCATGTATTTGATCGCATATTTAAAGTCTGTCAGTTAGCATTGAACAAAAAAGATGTCAATTCTGTTGATATAATGTTAAAATATTATGATATGTTAGGGAGAATTTATATTGTTAATTCACAAAATCTAAATTCGCCATGTATCAATTATTTCTTAAAACAAGGGTTAAAAATTTTAAATTCAGTATATGACACTTTGGGTATACAAAGATCTGAAGAAAGAGTAACACAAAATAATTTTCTAATGATGTCATATGTCACTTTTTTATCCGAGTATTATCTAAAAGAAGTTTTTAAGTCAATTATAAAAATAAAAAACGATGACTTTATTGGATTATCAAAAGACTTGATAAACTGTATTCATGATATTGGAATGTTTACTTTTCATAAAGTTGAAATATCTACTTTTATTTATCCAGAGCCAGATACACATATTCAAGCTGTGGAAAGTGTAGAAAGTTCAATATCTGAATTATCATATATTTTAGGCGATATAGGAGTCGCTGCAATTAATTCAGATTCAAAGCCTGCATTAGATGAAGTTATTTATGCTCTTAATGATATTGGAAAAGAGTCTATTGATAAGAATCTCATACATAGTTTTTTACACATTATTAAAAATTTAAATATTATTGGTAAAGAATCCGCGAAAAAAGGAGTGGAATTTGAGTCTTCAACTAAGCAAATAGTGGAGTGTTTAGAAAACTTAGCATCTAAAATAAATGTCAATTCAGAAACATTTTCAGGCAAAACACAAAATCAAGTCATTGAATATCACAAATATATTAAATTAAAGTATAAATATAAAACAACAGAAGATGCATTGAAAGAGTTGAATGATAGAGTAGAATCTATAATTACAGCAATTTCCTCTGATGTGTATACCATTGCCATAGAATCTATTAAAAATAACCTGTTAGACGCAACAAGGCAGTGTCTTATTTCACTTGAAATTATTGAAAGAATTCTTCAAGACGATACTGAATCAAGGATTATTAGTGAGCATATAAGAAACCTTGGACTAGAAGTAGTAAAAAAAGAACAAACTTTTCCCTTAATGAAAGACATAATTAAATCTCTATACTCAATAGGAATATTGCAATTTGGCTACATGTTTGATTGGGACCGGGATCTAGAAAAACGACAAGAATTTTTAGAGAAAGAGTATAGTGGTTATTTAGCAAAGGGATTACAAAATAGCTATTCTAATTTTGCAAATTCTGCGGACTTTAAGGATATTGGGGACTCTAATTATACAATGTATCTGGATGATATAATTCATGGAGAAAAGACATTAATAATTGGTGACGAAGAGAAAAGAGATATAAAATGCCTTTCTCTTAAAGACATAAATGATGGGTATAGAACTACAAAATTATTTAAATGTAGTGATTTCCAAGATACAGGGAAAGCATATTACAGAATACCAGAATTATTAGAAGAACTTACTAACCCTATTCTAGAGTACGCATTAAAATCGCCATCTGATAAAACGATAAAACCCTTAACTATGATAATCGAATGTTCTGAAAATTTTGGAATAATGTCTATTCATTTCCGAAATAAATTTTCATTAAACGAAATAATTATACGTTCTCTTGTTGAAATTGGAGACTCGTTTGATGATTTTAAGTACTCAAAATATAATAAAGACAATAAAGCTTGGGAGTATTTAGATTTCGTGACAGAAATTGTTTCGAACTCTATTTATAAATTAGCAATTGAATCATTAAAATACAAATTTGTAGATTTTGATACGCTCCATCAACAGGTTGAGTGTTTAATACGTATACAGAGAAAATATCACAATATATTTCATGTGGAAGATAAATTTGAGAGAATATTAGAAATGATAAAGGAATATGAGATTAAAGAGTCTGAACATAATGAAATCATAAAGTTGATAGAAAATGCAATTGAAGAATTTAAAAAACTGAAAACATCAGATAGAAAAATCGGTTCATGATACAACAAAAAGTCTTGAATTAGTTTAAATTCTTTCAATACTTTCATATGGTTCACTCAAAGGAATTAGCTGTTCCCTATGCCCGACCTCAAATTACTTTTTTATTGAGCCTATCCCAAAATCTATTTTATTCTAAATCATCATGAGTTTTCGGGATTATTTTAGTGATTAAGTATTCAATTGATTGTTCCAAACACGAGATTCAAAAACCAAATTCTGAGTTTCGGGATAGGCTCACTTAAAAAGCATTATCAGAAAAAAGCAGTTATTCAAAATACCCGTTTCTTAAAATTATCTAAGATTAAAAAAGGTTTTTAGGAAAAAGAATCTAGCTACCTACGAAACTTCAAATGAGTTTATATCTGTATGGAAGTTTTCGCTGTATGTCACTTCTTTATCCGATTTGGACACCTGATCTGGTGTGCAAATACTTAACTAAGCGGCCAAATATCCAGTTAAGTTCTTAGATATTCAGTCCGATTTATTATTTCTCAGTTAGTCCTTTTTGTCGTCGTGCGGTGTTTTGTGATTTCTATTTTTTCAATTTTTACTCGAAAGGCAGCAAGCTCCTTATACGAGCTTTATTCCATACCAGTCCGAGAGTTCTGCATCAAGAACCCCCTCATGAACCATCTTCTCGATCTCGTTTTCAACCTGTCCGTAAGTGAACTTATAGTCGTGTGAGATTGCGGAGATGACATCCGGACTATGGCAGAATCTGTTCGGAAACGCCTTATTGAATATTGCTACGTTTTCGAGGATCAAATTCCTTAGTCTCTCCATTTTTTATCACCTCTTTTTATTGTTTTTAGTTTTCTCTTCATTTTGGTTCGATTTCTCTTCTCCCCAACCACTATATTTGCATATCAAATATATAGAGATTATCCTAATACACTATATAGATAGAAAATCTTTAAACTTTACATCATACCTATATATCTAAAGTTGACAGACCGGAATTTAGAACCTGGATGCTTCAGAAATGAGACATTTCAGAGCTTAGACATTTTAAGGTAATAAACAAAGTCAAGTTAAAAATCAGGATAAATTTCGAGTAAATTAAAAATGAAATGCAAGATAGGAGTTCTTTAAGAGCTATCTAATTGCCTGTAAAACTCGTCTCTCTGGAGTATATCCTGTCATTAAGTACTCAAAATCCAGAGTAGGCTCCATAAAATAGGGAGAGGAAGTGGAAAAATCAGCGGAGAAGATAGAGATACCGGCAAGATTAAGATCTCTGAATTTTTGCTGGTCGTCTCAGATCACGAAGTTGGAATTCCAGAGAAAATTGATTTCAGGCACACCTCTCCTCTGGGGCTTCAACTGTAAACATACTTGTGGATTAGATTGAAGGCAGTATTGAGCTTGTAAGAGGAGCAGGAACCTAATTCAAGATAATATTCAGGGAAAATGCCTGCTCATAAAGGCTCGTTTTTCAGGTTCATCTACTGTTCCCGCAGTTATCATAATTCTATACTTTTCCCGTAGTTTCCAGATTTATATTGCAGATTTATATTGCATTATTTTTTAAATTGTTCTACAGTGGTATCCTATCTGAGATTTATTCCATCAGTTTTATTGCTTCAGCCAGATCTTTGGCAATTATCTCTCTTTTTGACTTCTCGATCAGGTAATTCTGTCCTGTCTATAGATACAAAGAAAAAACTTGCCTGCTCTGATAATAAAACTGTAGGACTTACGCAGTTGAACTGAAAAATCAATAGCATCAGATCGTTAACTGTCTATACCGTGACTTTAATCCACAGTCTTTGCCATAATTGATTTTGTTTTTCAAATTCTCAAGTCCTAAAAACTGATTCAGTCGAAAGCAACCACCAGGTGAAACAAAGGTAAAGTAGATGAAACAAAGGGAAAATGTAAGTATGGAAATATTACTAATTAAAGTTTAAATTAAAGTTTAACGAAAAGAGGCTACCAAAAGAATAGTCAGAAGAGTTATTAAAATAATTGTCAAAAATCAGATAATAAGAACCTTTTAGATTTATAAAGTGATCCATAAGGCCTGGTCCAATTTTAATGTAGTTTAGTTCTGTACTCAGTTAAGTTAGTACTTATTTAAGTTACTTATAGTTAAGTTACCTTAGTTAAGTTA
>NZ_LZPK01000353.1:0-14264 GCF_001729375.1 Methanosarcina sp. A14
TGTTTCTTCATTGTTTCTTTCATTCATTTTTTTAGTTGATTTGTCTTTACTACAAGTCCTTCAATTGTATCTTCAGAGTACCAGACCAGAACCTCCAGGCGTTCCGAGCATCTGCAAAATGCATCCTGTACAGAAACCTGAGTGCCCTGGTCGGGGTCGTCCAGATGCCTCCAGTCATCATTAACAAAAAGCCATAAACTTCTTACACTGCCTGCCGGATAGGGCATCAGTTCAAGCCAGTACCGAGTCGCTATGCCGGTTTTCACAGCTACTCGACTTGGCTCGACTGCTTTCTGAACTTCCGGGGCGCCTGGCAATTCTTTAGGGGCAGTCACAGATTCTGATGTGGATTCTGATGGGATATCTGCTTCTGATAGGTTATCTGTTTCTGATGGATTATCTGCTTCTGATGAGATATCTGTCATTGTTTACCCTTTTAGTTTAACTGCTAACGCAATATACTCATCCCTGAGTTCACTAATTAGTATACAATGTAAATTATATATTTACTAACGAAAATATGTTTAGAAACTAGCATCCCATAAGGTATATGCCCCTCTACCCCAATTCTCATGGCCTTGAAGGCTGCAGATTTTTATCTAAAATTAAAAATAAAATGTTTTAACCTGAGAGTTTCAGGTTATGAACCCTTAGTTCAGATCTCAGGTCCTGCAAACTTCGCTCTTTCTGAGCCAGTCAATATCGGACTGGTACAGGAGTCTGAGATCTTTAAGCCCGAGTTTCAGCATGGCAAGCCTGCTGACTCCGAGTCCCCAGGCAAGGACAGGGTCTTTAATCCCTAGAGGTTCACTAACTTCTCTTCTGAAAACGCCTGCCCCTCCAAGTTCAACCCAGCCCAAGCCGTCAACATAAACCTCAGGTTCCACACTTGGTTCGGTGTATGGGAAATATCCGGGACGGAAGCGAACTTCTTCGAAGCCCATCCTGTGGTAGAATTCTGCCAGCAAGCCTAGCAGGTCTGCAAAAGACATATCCTTGTCCATTACAACCCCTTCAAGCTGCTCGAATTCTGGAGTATGAGTAGGGTCAATGGTTTCCCTGCGGTAAGCTCTGTCAATGCAGAAAGCTTTTACAGGTGATATTGGGTGGTCAGCCAGATATTTGACAGTCACGGATGTTGTATGGGTTCTCAGCACATTGCGTCTGGAAAGTTCCTTATCCCAGGTTCCACCCCAGCCGCAGGAATCGATTTCTCCTCCGTGCTCGTGCATTGCAGCAACCTTTTCAAAGTATTCAGCCGGAAGCTCGCAGGTGCTGTCAAGGTGGAAGGTATCCTGCATATCCCTTGCAGGGTGGTCCTGAGGCTGGAAAAGGGCATCGAAGTTCCAGAAAGAACTCTGGATGATCCCGCCTTTAATCTCGGCAAAACCCATTTCCAGGAAGATCTGGCGCATCTGCTCTATAAGGCGTCTGTAAGGATGAATCTTGGCTCCGTAAAGGGGTTTGGGAGTAATATCAAGACGGTAAGGCCTGAACTTCTTGTTCTTCCAGGCCCCGCTCTTCAGTAACTCGGGTGTAAGTTGAGCAATTTCCTCTTCAAGGACAAGACCCTGGGTAGCAAGTTCGTTTCCTGCATCAGTTATGGAAACAGTCCTGAATTTTTCTTCGTGTTTTATGACAAGTTTCCGCTTGAGCAAGTCCTTTATTGTTCCTTTGTCGGACCCGAGCTCTTCAAGGGTCTTTGCTTTGCCTGTGAAAGCCGAAAGGGTTTCCTCATCTTTTCCTGCATTCACTTTTCCCGATGGCACTATTACTCCGTTTTCAACCTTTGCCCATCCTTTTTTTACAAGCCAACCGGTTGCAATCCCTACCATTTTTGGAGAAAAATGACTCCTCAGCTCTTCAAGCGAAGTAGGCTTTTTCAGAAAGTCAATAATCTGGCGCTCCGGAAGCCCGTTCTTTGTGTACTCTTCTCCTTCTTTTGTAAGGGAATAACGTTCAAGCACCTTTTCGGAAACTGAAACCAGCCCTTTTTCCTCAAGCATGAAGGCTGCCTGCATTGCCGCATCCACCTGCAAACCTGATTTCTCCTCCAACCTTTCGGGGGCAGCAGATCCTATTTCCTCAAGGGCAAGCAAGACCTTTTTTTCGTTGATTGTGAGGTTGTCCTGAATACTCATACATGATCACTTCCTGACGTTCCTGATAATATTAAGAGTTTGATAATTATGACTGATCATTTTTATAAAATTTATTTTTTAAAATTGTTTTTGTGAATTTATTTGGTAAATCTACTTTGCAAAGTTACTTTTTGTAAAGTTACTTTACAAATTACTTTTTGTATATTATTTTGTACTCATCGAGGTGTTCCTTTGCAAGTTCCCGCTTTTCCTGATGGTCCTTGAGGAACTCATACATCTTCTCGGCCGCAAGCTGCTTGCATGAGCCGCACATCCTGGTTCCTGAGACGCATTCCTGCCTGATTTCCAATAATTCCTCATCGTCTCCAATCAGGTGGAAGAGCATCAGTTCGAAGACTGAACATTCATCGGGTTTTCCGCCAAGTTTTTTCTGTTCTTCCAGGGTTACACAGCCACCGGTCTTTGCCCTCTTTACCTTTTTTGCACCTTCTTTCGGGTCGTCAGTCAGAGCGATATAACTGTCAGGGACACTGCTCGACATCTTTCCTCCCTGCAGCCCACTCATAAAGCGGTGATAGGTAGATGCAGGGGGAATGAAAGCATAACCTCCGAAGTCAGCGGCTACTTCAGCTACAATTTCGTCCAGTATTTTTCGGGTGAGTTTAATTTCACTGGCGGATTTCGAGGCATCTTTAAGCTCGGCTGTGAAGCATTTCTTTTTCTCAGGATGGTTTATTTGCAAAACAAATCTTTCTAGGAAAGGATAGTCAGGAGTTTGAAGTATGTCCATGTGCTCTTCATAGAGTTTCACTTTACCTGGAATGCGTTTTTTAAGCTCCTTTAAGGCTTCTTTTGGAGCCCCTTTGCCGCGCACGCTCAGGTATTTTCCTCCATTTGCGTTTTCTCTCTCTTCTACCCTGAACATGCTCATCTTGCCCGCAAGCCCTCTTGTAAGTCGGAGGTGAGGGTCCTGGTCAGGTCCAACAGGCACTACAACCGGCTTTGGTCCACCAAACTCTTCAAGTTGGGGCTGTAGAATATCGGCAGCCTGGGTTGCTACACTGATCATATGGGATAGGTTTGTCTCTCCTGAAAAACCATAGATTGCACTCAGTTCCGAGAAATTGACCTTGACCCCGAGTTCAAATGCCAGGTCTTTAACGCTTTCACAGCCTGACTGAAAGTAAATAAGGCCATCGGGCTTAAAACCGAGAGCGATAAGACTTAGTATATATTCTTCTACTCCGATTTCCCTGCACTTCTGCCAGGAAAAACCCCGTACTGAGAAAGCCTCTCTATCTGCAATCCCGACAAAAGCTGAAGCTCCCATTTGCTGGTGCCAGATTATCTGGTCCATAACCATCTTGTGCCCGAGGTGGACCTTCCCTGAAGGCATAAAACCGTCCATAACTGAAAAAGGGGCACCCGTCCTCATGGCATCGGCAATCTGTTCGTAATCACGGTGCCCGAAGATAACTCTTCTCCGCATATACATATGCGGGGAGGGGATTTCAGGAAGCACATTATCAAATGGAGAAATCCCGAATTCTTCGAATAACTTGGAATAGTCATTAATCTCGCTTGAACTCCATGGGTCAAGTTTATTAGTCATAAAGTCCCTCGTTGGCTGCCGATTTTCTGGGAAAAGCCTCAGGCAGGCAGCTTTATCTTGCTGAAAATTATTAAAGATATTAACGCAGTTCCAGCTAAACTGCTCTTTAAAAATACGTGCTAATATGTAAATGTTTATCTTCGGGAAGACAGTTCCAGACTCATACTGTTTTTCCAGAGGTACGAGGCTTTTAAATCTCCTGGTTTGCATATCCCGACTAAACACAGGTTATAAGAAATATAAATGTACCAGAAGAACGCTAGAGAAAAATATTGTAAAGGGACATCTTGCAACTTATTCCTTTTTACTTTTCGCAAACTTTTTCAAAAGGATATGGCAGTTTTGCTCCTGCCGGAATCCTATCAACAAATTCCAGAAACTCCGGATCGTGCATCGGAGCCAGGTTTTTCTGCTTCTGGAAATAATGATAGCTCCTGATTTTCTGCCAGGCTTCCTTTAAGGATTCCTCTTTTATATTCCCAAAACTGAAAGGCGGATACGGACCGGCTTTTGTATCTCCGTCTGTCGTTATATGCATCCAGCGCCTGCCTTCCATTGCGCCGAGCATCTGACCTTCAAAATAAGTGTTCGCAAACATCCGCGGACCTTCGGGGCTGGAATTTATCCTGTGGTACATCTCAAGGATGTTTTTCCTATCTTTGTCAGTAATTACAGGCTCATCCCTGGTTTTTGGCATTGCTTCCCAGACTGAAAATTCATGGACTCCAAGTTTCCATGCAAGGTTATAGAGCGCAGGTAGTTCCTGTATATTTGAGGGAGATGCGTGTGTTGTCATTACAACCACGAGCCCGGCTTCAAGTGCCAGTTTTATGGTAGAAACCGCCCTTTCATATGCTCCACTGGAATTTCGGGCAGCGTCGTGTTTTTCAGGATTAGTTGAGTAAATACCTACCATAAGGGAATGGAGCCCTGCGTCTTTCAGGCGGGAAGCCGTTTCTGCTGAAAAGTCCGTACCCCAGGTGGAACAGTTTACTATAGCCCGCTTCTTGTCCACATACCTTATTAGCTCAAAGACTTCTTCCCTCAGAAGAGGATCATTTTCAGTAAATGTGATAATGAAAGTGCCGGATTCAAGGGCTTCATCGATTATTCTTTTTATAGTACCGGTATCCAGCTCATCTGCAACCGTTCCTGGTGGGTATCTCAAACTGCTCTGGTGGGTAAGTTCAATGGACACGGTTTCAGGAATGTATTTTCCGAGAGCTATCTGTATCTCTGCAAAAATAAGACGTTTGAAGGCCGGACTCGGGATTGGAGGGAGCCAGGCTGAGGCAATAACTCTATCCTCTTCTACAAGGGCTAGCTTTTCTTCCTTCAGGCGGGAATTCATCTTTTTCAGGATAGGATTGAAAGCTACTTTCAGGGTCCCGTTTGCCGTAAGCTCCAGAACATCCCCTGCATTCCTGAGGCTTACTGACAGCCCGGGCATTGAGAAAATTTCTATCTTTTTTTCCTCTGCTTGAACTTCTCTCAATGAAACTTCCGGTGTGCCCTTTTTTTCATAAGTCATTCTTTCTTCACAAGTTCCTGATTTGCCTGCTGGATATTTATAATCAACCCTTTTTAAAACAATTCTTTTTAAAACAACTCTTTTTAAAATAACCCTTTTTAAAATAATCCTTTTTAAAACAGTCTTTTTTAAAACAATCCTTTTAAAACAATTCTTTTTAAAACAACTTTTTTAAAACAGCTCTTTTTAAAACAACCTTCTTAAACAAGGCTTGACCGAAAAATAAGCCGTCCCTATATTTTCCGGAGGCTTAACGCTGGAGTGCAAGCTCAAATCTAAAAGAAAAATTTAGGCTGCTCGGACACGAAAATGGAATAATCGGCCTGAGCTACTTTAAAAAATATAAAATAAGCTTAAACCTCAGATCCTTTCTGAAAAGGCGAGGTTTCCGCTGATTTTCTTTATTTTTACTTTGACCACGTCGCCTTTTGAGGCTCCGGGTACGAAAACCGTATACTTGTCTATCTTTGCAATTCCGTCACCTTTGGACCCGACTGCATCGATCCGGAGCTCATAGGTTCCGCCTTCTTCGATGGCATCCCTGACAACTACATTGCTGACCTTTCTCTTCTTGACAGGTCTATGAGCGCCGCAAGCAGAACATCTCAGGACAAGTACCCTGTCCACTTTGACAAGCTGGGTGTCCGGGCGTCCGCATTCCGAACACATAACGTATTCGTCCACATAAGCCTGAATGTTATCAGAGATCTGGGCTCTCGTAAACCTTCCCTGGAAGACTGCACGTGTGCCTTCTATTTTCCCTGCAGTCCCAAGTTCCCTGGTGAGATATTTCATCAGGTGGTCAGGGTCCCGGTTAAGGATATCTGCAATATTTCCGAAGTTTTCAAGAATTGTAGTTTTTCCTTCGGAAAAGATTCTGGGCTCAGGGATTACGAATCGAGCATCCGTAGTCTCGGTGTCAGGCATTTTTGCCATTGCACGGTTCAAAAGCTCTTCGTAATCGTACATGTTATTGCTCCTTTTGATATTAACAGTTTAACTGGTTACTGTACCAGTTCTGCCCCTTCGTCGATAACGATTCTACAGGGGGTTGGCAGCTTCTGTCCTGCATGCCAGAGAGCTTTCTTTGCGGCTACAAAGTTTTGCTTGTCAACAGACACTGTGAAGATCTTCTGGAATGGGTTTACCCTTGCTGCAGTACCTACATTCTTCCCAAAAGCCCTGCGCATTCCACTGGACACACGGTCAGCACCCGCGCCGGTTGCCTGTTTGTTTTCCCTGAGGACTTCGTGGGGATAGACACGGAGCTTCATGTAATAGCCCACCTTTCCGGCATCTTCCATCAGGTGCCTGTTTGCTGTAATACGAGCTGCTTCAAGAGCCGTGTGTCTTATCTGGCATTTTTCTTCTACAAGCAGTGAGAGTTTAATCGGGAAGGAGGTGTTTGACTTGTCTCCCATGTCATAGTGAATAACCTGGCTGCCTGGAACACCACCCATGTATTTTCTTCTGGTAAATGAGCGCTGTCTTACGTTTCTATACATACTTCCTGGCTTTCGTACCATAAGTTTGATTCTCCTGAAAGGTAATGAGTTTAATTTAATTTAGCTTAGTTTAATTTAGCTTTACGTAGCTTAGATTAATTAGCTTAATTAATTTAGTTTAGTTTGATTTAGCTTGATTTAATTTAGTTTAGCTTAATTTGACTTATTTTAGCCTGATTTAGCTTAGTTTAATTTAGTTTAGCTTAATCTGACTTATTTTAGCTTGATTTAGCTTAATTTAATTTCACTAAAATTTGTTGTAACGGACTTCCTTTCCGGTTCCTTTCCGCATATAAATGTTTGCATTAAGTTTGTGAAAAACCGTCTAGCAAACGATTCAGTATGAGATATGTGCATATAGAGATACCTGCCTGTATTTACATTTATCTGTAAACCTGTCCTGGTGGACTTCAGCAGACAGCTACTGTATTTTCCCGGCTCCCTGATAGGAATTCGAAATTAAGTTTTTATAACCTCTGAAAATTTGTATATTCTGGGCTTCAGCAACTTACTCCCTAACTACTTAGTGGTTTATAAGGTTTATTGATGGTTCAGGGTACTTTTCCAGAAATCCTGCAAGTAGCCCGAAACAGCCTGAAAGCATCATGCTCCCGAAAGGTGCGGCAAAATGCAGTTTATTTGAAATCTCCTTTCTGATTTCGGATTCAGAAAGCTTTTCAAGAATTTCTCTTTTTGGGCCCGTAACTAATATAGATCTAACCTGCTCAAATCCAAAAGCTTCCTTTATGTATGCACCGTGCCCTCCGTCTTCGAAAACATCTTCAAAAGCAAGCTTTCCGTCGGCAAGCTTTATAACGTAATCCTGAAGTTTTTCGGGGTTCATGAGGAAAGTGTGATGCTCAAAAACTGCCGTGATCCTGTTTTCATTCACAAGTGCTCCCAGAGTATGCCCGTTTCCAATATTAACCACAACAGCCGGCTGTACAGCCGCAGGGTCAGTAAGCGCTCCAAAGATGGCTGCTGGCCCGGTATCCATGAAAACTGCTTTCGTTTTCCGGCTTCCTGCGGCTTTGAGAAGAGAATCTGCCTGAGCTTTCATTCGGGTAAAAGCCTCAGGAATTTCCTCGGGCTTGTACACAAAGTTCTCAAGTTTTCCTCCCTTATCAATGAGTTCTCGAAGGAGTTCAAAGCGGTAGATCCTGTTGCTCTTCTCAGGGGCATTTCCATGATCCTGTACTGCCACGGCAAAATTTGTAGGCATCTGAACTTCAAACGTCGAAAGCGCAGCCGAAGTCGATACCGGATTGAAATCCTGCATGACAATTTCCTGTGCATTCTCTTCGGATGCAAGTTTTTTTGCTTCGGCTTCGGAGACGATTTGAATCCCGAAAGCCTTCACTTTTTCAATGTTATCATTGATGGTCAGAGCAGCCTGTTCAGTAGCGTACACCGGAAAACCTGCCTTTAGATGAGATTTGATAGCAAATGTTGAAGGGCCTCCTCCCATTATGTTTCCTGTAAATACTATTGTCTTTCCCTTTTTGGTTGCTTTCCGTACTTTTTTCGCAATTATTTGAGTGGGAGCAGGCATGACCATAAGCAGGCTATTTTCCACTTCTTTTTCTGAATTGAAGAGTAGAATATCCTGCGTACCTGTTCCTACATCCGTTGCAAGTATTAACATACCTGAAGCATTGGTTAATAAACTATTAAAATATAAGTAGTAAATTATTAAAACATAGTTAAGCAAGTGGAAGTAAGCAGGGCACTGGAGAGCAGAACCCTATACGAAATTGGCCAGAATATTGAGTTAATTCGGATACTGAGTTAGTCAGGATAGCTAGTTGGTCAGAAATGCTAGTTGGTCAGAAATGCTAGTTGGTCAGAAATCAACAGTCAAGTGCAGGACCAAAATCATAATTTCCTGAATACCGCATTAAGGGCATTTTCACTGTGTTTTAACTATCAAAAGTAAAGGCTATACAATCAACTCTGTTTTCAAGGTTTAATCTCAAGTACATCCTCTACATATGCCCTCAAAATTTCCGCAACGCTCCAGGCCTGGGCGATGCAGCCTCCAGGAGAGTGAGGATGGTCGCCGTCAAATACTTCAGAAATGGAACCGATACCTGCTGTTTCAAGCTGCATATCAAAGCCCTTGAGAAGATTCCGCATATTCTCAAGGCTATCTTCCGAATAATTATTGACTTTCCTGTAGGCTTTCACATAAGCTCCAAGGAGCCAGGGCCAGGCGGTTCCGTTGTGGTAGGCTGTATCTCTGGTTAAGGCATCTCCATGATATTGCCCTTTATATAAGGAGTGGTCTCTCGAGAGAGTTCTAAGCCCAAAGGGGGTCAAAAGGTCTTTTTCAACTCTGTCCACAATCGCTTTTTCTTTCTCAGGGGGGAGTATAGTATAAGGTAGAGATACGGCAAAGATCTGATTAGGTCGGATAGCAGGGTCTTTAACCTCGTTTCCTGTTTCATCCTTATATACAAGGTCAAAGAGACAGTTGGTTTCCGGATTCCAGAAAGTTTTCTCAAAACTCGAGACAACACCAGTTGCGAGATTTTCGTATGGAGAGACTTCTTCACCGAGAAGAGTGCCAAGGTAAGAAGCAGTTTTCAGGGCGTTATACCAGAGAGCATTTATCTCACAGGCTTTACCCTCTCTTGGGGTCACTGCCCATTCCCCGATTTTTGCATCCATCCAGGTTAGCTGGGGCCCCTGCTGGATGAGATAATCGGAATCCATGCCGATTCCAAAATCTGTGCCTGTAAAGTAATGATCTATAATGTTAACTACGGTGTCCCAGATATCCGAGAGGAAAAGGAAATCGTTTGTATATGCGAAATAGCGGCTAAGGGCATGAATAAACCAGAGAGAAGCATCTACTGTATTGTAAATTGGCTCTCCTCCGAAAGCCGGGAAAGTGTTAGGAATTAAACCTCTTCGGCAGTACCTGGCAAAATAATTGAGAATGGTTCTTGCTTCCTCGAAACGATAAGGAACTAAAAGTAATCCAGTCAGAGAAATCATGGTATCCCTTCCCCAGTCAGAATACCAGTGATACCCTGCAATTACCGTATCCTCATCTGAAATATGGCTTCTCACTACAAAAGTATCAGTTGCCCTGATAAGTTTTAGAGCAAAAGGATCAATAAGTTTTGAATCAAGAACAAGAAGGTTCTGACGATTTGCTTCTCTGGTAAGGAGTTTATCAACTTGTTTGAGAGTAAGAGAAGAAATATCTCCTGTTGAAACAGCAACAAAAAAACGGAAATCTCCCAATTCGATCTTGCTTTCAAAATAACCTGGACTGAAGTTATCTTCCTCAGAGTTAAGTCCCCGTTCTTTCTCAGCATCATACTCTAAGTTATAGTACCATGTGGGATTAGGATGATACTGGAGGTCGGATGAAAGCGAGAAAGTAAAACCATTAGAGCTTGCCATTTCTACTCCAGCAGGAGTAGCTTCCTGGGTAAAGGAAAGGTATCCGGCGCGGGTAGTGATATTAAAGTCTCTTGAACTTACTAGAGGAAAAATTCTTAGTAAAGCTTCCTCTCTTCTGGATTTTATATCATAGAGAACACAGGTTGTGTTACTGTTGCGAACCATGAAGACTGTTTTCTTTACGGTTATACCACCGGGGTTGTAAACCCAGGTAGGAAATGGGTTTTGAAAGAATTCTGAAAGATAATTAAAGCCCTCAGGAGAAACAGTTCCTGGATACTTATGGGTTGCGAGTTTATAAGTTTCTTCGTTGGTAGAAATTTCCTCGTCAAGGGAAGAAAGCATCAAATATCTTCCAGGATAGTTTTCTGGAGCTGCTACAAGCAGTCCGTGATAAGTCCTTGTTCTTGCGTTAATGACTGTAGAAGAAGCAAATCCTCCAAGCCCATTTCCTATAATCCATTCCTTTTTTATTCCTTCATCATATGTAGAAAGAAAATCTGCCCCAAGCCTTATCCCACTCATGTATACTTAATTTGAGTCGAGTTATTAAATAGCTGTGTGTTTGAAAAAAAGCAATGCGTTGCTGTAAACGATTAATTCATTTTTATGTACTTGTTCATATACTTGTGAATTCTGTATTTTTTACTTCTATATCTAATTTCTAAAGAGTTTCTTATTAAGGGCTTGCGATCTTGAGACATAAGAATTCCTTTTTTATTTTTCCCGAGGGTTTTTTTGCAATAATCTGGACTTGAACTCTTTTGCTCAGTAAGATATTCTCAAAGCTCTGATTCCGGATGAAACAGGGGATGCCGTATGACAAATTATTTTGACTCATAACCTTGACCCATAACCTTGACCCATAACCTTGACCCATAACCTTGACCCATAACCTTGACTCAAATCTCACGTACATTTTTTATAGAAAATATTATAAATTTTAAACTATATAATTAACATACAACAGGCAATGGAAAGCCTGAACTCTTTGATACTTATCTTTAATACTTATTTCCTGAATTTTTCAAAAATGAGTGGTGGGTCTATGAAAAAGATTAGAATCGGAATGTTTTCCTGGGAAAGTTTGTACTCAATACGTATAGGAGGAATTTCTCCCCATGTATCCGAACTCTCCGAAGCTCTTGCAGCAGAGGGACATGAGGTCCATCTCTTTACGCGAGGTCATGAAGACAATGATGAAATAATCAACGGTGTCCATTATCACAGAGTTGCCTGTGATCAAAATGGGGGAATAGTGGAACAGATGGATCGGATGTGTGATGCTATGTACTACCGGTTCCTGGACGTAAGAGAAAGAGCAGGTGAGTTTGATATTCTGCACGGGCACGACTGGCATCCGGTAAATGTTCTCTGCAGGATAAAAGCTCAGTTTGGGCTACCCTTTGTGTTGACCTTCCACAGTACCGAATGGGGGCGTAACGGAAACAGTTACGGAGGCTGGTGGGAGGCAAATGAAATATCTCATAGAGAGTGGCTTGGAGGGTATGAATCCTCTGACGTGATTGTGACCTCGCCAATATTGAAGGAAGAAATTAAGCAAATTTACAAAATTCCCGATTATAAAATCTGGAAAATTCCTAACGGCATAAACGTGGGAAAGATAAAAAGAAATATTGACCCTGGAGACGTGAAAAAGCACTATGGTATTAACCCATTCCTTCCAGTTGTGCTTTTCACGGGAAGGATGGCATATCAGAAAGGTCCTGACCTGCTAGTCGAAGCTGCGGCAAGAGTCCTGAAAAAAAGGGATGCCCGATTTGTACTTATCGGAGATGGGGGAATGCGCCCTCATTGTGAATACCAGGCCCAGAAACTTGGCATCGGGAACTCGTGCAATTTCCTTGGGTATGCCCCGGATAACACTGTAATAGACTGGTTTAACGCCTGTGACCTTGTATGCGTGCCCAGCCGGAACGAGCCCTTCGGAATCGTTGTTCTTGAAGCCTGGGATGCAAAAAAACCGGTAGTTGCAAGCGATGCAGTCGCTCTTGTGGAGAACTTCAAGACAGGTGTTGTTGCTTATAAAGAGCCTTCTTCTATTGCCTGGGGACTCAACTACGTCCTTGAAGGGCTTGGCCACAACCGAATGGGGAAAAAAGGGCATGATGTTCTCAAAAAGAAATATAACTGGAAAAGAATAGCTGAAAAGACCCTTGAAGTATATGAAAAAGTGATTGAAAACGGGCCTTATCATAAAAGTATGTGAGAAAAGCAAAAGAAACTCGACCGAATAAAATTTCACCTAAAAGAATAAACAACTTATAGCTACTGAATAAACAGTTCCATAAAAATGCTATTCTGGTTCTGTAAAATCTTCGGGAAATTATAATTTACTCCAGCCAAATTGAACCTATATAGCTGTTCAGCCTCCGAAGATTTTACAAGTCCCTGTTATATTCATGCATTTAATTGCTGCAACAAAAAATACTTTATATCTCCTTGATCAGTTGCATTGTTTAGCCTCGTGGCTATAGGTGGTTTTCATGAAAGAATCTACACCGGAAATTCACAAAAAAGAAGCAAAAAAATTCTTTTCTTTTGCCTTAATCACAATTTCGACCTCAAGATATGAAAAATACGGAAATCCCGCCTCACCTGAAGATGCCGATGACATTTCAGGCAAAAATATGAAGGATCTTCTCGAAGCGGCCGGCCATAAAATTTCTTTTTACAGGCTGGTTTCCGACGAAAAAACCTCAATTACAGATGCAGTTTTTGCTGCTCTTGACAGCCCCGCAGATATTATTATTACTAGCGGAGGCACAGGGCTTGCACCAAAAGACATTACAATTGAGTCTGTTACCCCTCTTTTTGAAAAAGAGATCTCAGGTTTCGGGGAACTTTTCAGGTATAAAAGCATTGAAGACATAGGAACGTCGGTAATCCTTACCAGGGCTGTAGCAGGCGTAATTAAAGGAAAAGCAGTGTTTTGCCTACCGGGGTCGCCTAATGCTGTGAAATTGGCAATTTCTGAGATTATAATTCCTGAAGCCGGGCATATTGTCAGGCATGTGAGGGAATAAACTTTTACATGTTTTAGTAAATTCGCTTCTTATAGAGCCTATCCCAAAAGCCACTTTACTCTTAATCGTGGGAATTCTCAGAATTGTTTTCATGATCATGAGCTTGATTGAGTATTCAAAATACAAGGCCTAAGAAGCAAATTTCAAGTTTTGGGATAAACTCATAAAATAGATAGTTTGAAGAAGAATACTCCTATATTCAGCAGCAAGAACACTTCAATATGTAAATATTCTTGTATATCCTTAAATACAGCTTTTTTGGGTTCTTCCGACCTTCCGCAAATGTCTTGAAGAAAATAACATTTTTCCTGTTATCGTTTTTGGGCATTTGCTCAAATTTGCAATTATTATCTCAACTGAAGCTTCCGGAATTATAGAGGTTAGAAGCTTTCAATGAGGGCACAAAATTGAAATGTGTAAAATATTTCAAAAACACATGCTTGAATAAGCAGGGAAATTTTCAGAAAAAACGATAGCAAGAAAAATTGTGAAAATTGAATGGACATCTGCGGAAAGGCAGGTTCTTCGTTGTTTTGTGTGGATATCCTCATAATGTCCTCATAAAAACCAATGTGGTCTTGAATTGAAAATCATCTTACCCATAGAGAATGGCGGAGAGCCCTATTTTGTAATTTTGTCAATGTTCTTATCAGCAAAGAGATGTTGTTTAAAGTGGCTTTTAGGTGTAATTTCAGGTAAAATAATCAATGATTAACTGGTTGAGGCATTAGTCATTAAAATCTTGAATATTTTATTTTCAATCATCTCAATATATGGGCAATCAGGACCAAATTTGTTCTCAAGTATTTCAAGGGAACGTTCCAATAAAGGTAAAGCTTTTTCGTGCTCTCCTCTCTGATAATAGAATTCTGCTAGATTGTTTAGAGTCATTGAAACGGTTAGGTTTTGTATATCCAAAATCTCATAAATTTCAAGTGCCTTTTGATAAAGGGGAAGTTCTTTTTCGTACTCCCCTCTCTGATAATAGAGTTCTGCGAGATTGTTTAGGGTTGCTGCAACATCTAAGTTTTGCATACCCAAAACCTCATAAAT
>NZ_LZPK01000354.1:0-27493 GCF_001729375.1 Methanosarcina sp. A14
CCATGTCAAGGCGACGTCATGACCGTCTAGACCACGAGCCCAGTAGTTTGTTGCTTCTGTTTTTCGCACAAAAGTGCAACTCCATAGTGCGCATCATCATTTATATAAGTTTTGGGTGGTATGGACCTTTTCTAACCAAATCAACCTTCAAAAATGTGAAATTTTTGTACAGTTTGCATCGGATATTCTCTTTTGGGCTCTAATGATAAATCTTTTTAGAGATTGGGGTTTCCAATCAGCATTGAAAAATTCCTTATATATAACTTTTCAAATTCAATTACCTGATTTGTTTTTTGTAGGATATAGTTCTTTAGTAAATCAATTCAATAATACCATATATTAATCGAAAGCATAAAACCTGTTAAAGGAAAATAAAAGGTAGCTCAAAGTAAAAACAGCTCAACAAGCAAAAAGAGGCCCAATATGAAAGGTAGCACAAGAAGCTCAATGCAAAAGGCAATACAATGCAAAACATGAAAAGAGCAACAAAACTCTTTTCAGATTTCGAGGAGAAACCTGAATGAGTTCCAGCGAAGACAAGCGACTAAATAGTGGGAGCTTGAAAAGTAAAAGACCAGAATGCGAGAAGTCTTACACTGTTAAGTCATACACTTTTAAGTCTTACACTGTTATTAGTATCCCAATGGGACACTCAAACTCTTATCTAATAGTTTCAGCTGGTATGGAGATTCTTGTGGATGCAGGATTTCCGGGCAAAATCAAAAACATTCAAATTGCTCTCGAACAAAACAACCTTGTTTTTCAGAATATAGTTATGATCATTCTCACCCACACTCATTATGATCATACAGGCTGCCTTGCCGAAATAAAAAAACGAAGCGGGGCAAAAGTTCTGGTTCATGCATCAGAAGAAAGATGCCTGGAAAAGGGTATAACGCCCTTTCCGAGAGGTACCATGTGGTCCTCAAAAATGATATCGGAAATTGGGAACTCCTTGATGGTCTCTAAATCAAAATATCAGCCTGTCAATCCTGATATAGTGATAGGGAACGAATATGACCTTGGAAAATATATCCCTGGTGCAAAAGTCATTTCCACACCTGGCCATACCGTAGGTTCGATAAGCCTTGTGATTGGAAATGAAGCTGCATTCGTAGGAGATACACTTTTCAATGTTATGCCCTGGAGTATCTTTCCACCTTTTGCAGATGACATCCACGAACTTCTAGAAAGCTGGCAGACATTGATTGCTGCAAACTGCAGGACATATTTTCCAGGTCACGGCAGACCCGTATCTCTCCAGAAACTAAAAATTTCATACGAAAAAAAGACAAAAAGAAGTAAAGAAGACCTTTGAGTCTATTCCATTCTCTAAAACGGCCAATTTCAAGCTTATTATTTCCTCCAGAGTAACTGACTCTCAGGCAATCCTTACTCCTAAAATAGGATGAACTCAATATCCCGGTTGAAGGAAACATGAACGGAGAATTAGATAACACAGAGACGTCCCGGACAATCCCGGAAATCCAGGATAAAATTGATGCCGGAGATGCAATCGTTCTTACGGCTGCGGAAATTAGTGAGAAAATTCGGGTAGGGGAGGATATAAAGCTCGAAGACGTGGATGTTGTAACAACTGCAACACGTGGCATTATGAGTGGAACCTATGCCGTACTTTCGTTCAAAGTATCAGAGCCCGACTCGTTTGTTAAGGCGTCTGAAGTCCTGCTGAACGGCGTGCCGGCAGTTGTTGGTCCCTGCCCTAATGAAAGGCTTGGAATTTTGGACCTGATCGTACTCGGAACCGCTCACAGTAAGTTTGATCCTAATTATGGAGGCGGACACCTTTTCAGGGAGATGGTAGAAGGAAAAAACATTAAAGTTGATGTGACTACCAGTGAAGGAAACCATTTCTCGGTAGAAACGCGGCTATCTGAGATCACCTATGCGAAACTCAATGCAACAAGACATGCCTTTAAGAATTATCGAGCGTTTGTAAATCCCGGAAAAGAGTCTATCAAAACCATCTTTCATGCCCTGCCATTTGAAGGTGAGTTTAAGGAAATGACTTTTTGCGGTTGCGGTGAGTTAAACCCAATTGAAAACGACCCCAAGCTTGAAACTATAGGAATCGGGACAAGGGTACTTCTCAACGGAGCAGACGGATTTGTTACGGGCGCTGGCACTCGAAGCGCTCCGGATAATCCTAACCTTACTGGTTTTGCGGATATGCATGAGATGACCCCTGAGTACATGGGAGGGTTTATAACATCTGCCGGTCCTGAAATTATCAATACATGGGCTGTTCCTATCCCGATTCTTCACGAAGGAATACTGGAAAATATCCTGAAGCTGGATAAGGAAATCCCACTCAAGCTGGTAGACCTGGCAGGGCGAATTCCTCTCTGTGAGATCACCTATGGGGATGTATGGGATAATGTGGACCTGAATATTAAGTACGATCCAGAAAAATGCCTTAATTGTAAGGATTGCCTTGTAATCGAAGCCTGTCCCATGGGTGCGGTAAGCCGGAGAGAAAACGGAGCTGTACACAATCCGAAATTTTGCTTTAACTGCGGACTCTGTATCTCAAGGTGCAGAGGAGAAGCATTCAGTGCAAACCTGGGTTCCGTCAGGTGTTCAACCGGAGGCTGCCTTAGAGATATTAAGGTAACACTGCGTCAGTCCGATCGTGCAAGGGCAATTATAGCTGCCGAAGAACTCAAAGAAAAAATTCTCACAGGAAGATTCAGGCTTAATGAGCCTGTAGAAAAAATAAGCTGGAGAGAGTAAGACAACGTTCTTCTCTCCTTTAATGCTCTGTAACCTGTGATTTTTACTTTTAAAGATAAAACTTCTAATTTTTACCTTTTGAGACTTAACCTCTAATTATTATTTTTTGAGACCTATTTTCCTGATTTCAGAACCTCTTTGCTTTAAACCTCTTCAGGGCTCAAGATTTTAAAGCCTCTTCAAAACGCTTTGTAACTTTTTCAGACTTCAAGATTTTAAAGCCTCTTTAAAGCGTTTTGTAATCTCTTCAGGGCTCAGAGGGATATTGGGTGCTTTTGTATTTCCAGGCTTCAGGATTACATGGATAAAGGAAAGTTCCTGCATGGCCCGAAACTTCCTGAAAGTTTCTATTAACCCCTCTGGACTGTTTACCTTAGCCGTATTCCGAATTCCGCAAGCAGTTGCAAAAATTTCCAGGTCAATATAGCGGAGAGCACAGGTTTCCTGCGAGCCTGTGGAGCCGTAGGCACCATTGTCAAGGCAGATAACTATAAGATTCTTCGGGGCTTCTCTGGCAATTTCGAGCAGAGCATTGGGATTCATAAGCAGGCTACCGTCCCCGTCAAAGGTTACAACCGTTTTTTCGGTTCTAAGAGCAAGGCCAAGCCCTATCGACGAGACGAGCCCCATTGAACCAAACATATAAAAGTTGAGTTCTCTGTCCATGCCAGCATAAAGTTCCTTGCAGGGAACTCCCAGATTTGTTACCGTAATTTCGTCATCGAGTTGAGAAGCAATTGCGCAAATCGCATCGTTCCTGAGCATTAATGGCCTGAGGGTTTCCCTTGTAAGATTAAAACTACATGTTCTTTCCATAAGCTCTGGTTTTTCGGGCAGTCCAGCCGCTTCCCAGGCACAACAATCCGAACTTTCCCAAACTTTCGGAGAGATCAGGGCTATATGCGGCCTGAGGTTCTCAAAAGCGTCTATTATCACGGTTTCGAGGAGAGGGAGCTTTTCGGCTTCGTCAATTATTGTATATTCCAACCCTGCTCCTTCAAGGATTGCCGGGAGATGGGTGCCAAGCGGAACCTGGGCTTCGATGCCTTCAGCGTAAACCCCGCGCCAGCTTGCCAGAACAGGTAAGGGAATCCTGCAGATTACGTTCAGGGATTCCAGGGCATTAATCATATTTCCAAGCCCTGTGCTCTGGATAAGCATCATGGGCTTCCCCCCTGCAAGATAAAACCCGGCACAGATGCCCACACCATTTTCTTCTCTCGTTAGCTTGATTTCAGGAAAATTCTCAGAAACCAGGGGAAGCAGATTTTTGATCCTGTCGCAGGGCAGAGTTGCGGCAAGGTCAATACCTGCCTTTTTCATTATTGCTATGACTTCTTCTTCCGGACTTGCCATGCACATACCTCTTCAGCTTCATTTTTTCTTTAAATGTATTTATTTGGAATTACTCCAGACTCAGATCTTCAGCTCGTTTAGATATTTAGCTCGTTTAGATATTTAACTCGTTTAGATATTTAGCTCGTCTAAGGAAATATCAGGATTTTTGGCAGTAGCTACCGGCTCGATCTGATAAAGTGTGTAGTCCTCTTTCAGGCGTTTATATCCTCCACCTGCAAGGTTCAGAAGAATAGTTTCGTCCTTACCTACATTTCCTTCTTCCACAGCTTTTAGTAGAGAGGCTGTTGCAACTGCTGATGGAGGCAGAATGTCGATTCCTTCGAGGGATTCGAAAAGAGCCTTAGCTTCAAGGGCTTCTTCTCTGGTAATTGCGTACATTATTCCGTCAGTATCGGTAAGTGCATCGTATAACCCGCCCATAACCCCATATGGAGGAGTCCGGTTGGTAAGCACGGTCGCATAGGTTTCTTCTACCTGTTTCTTTGCATCCTTCATGTCAAGTTCTGGAATGATCTCTCTTCTCTTTTCCTTCCAGGCGTTGTACATGGGAACAAAAGGAAGGTTCTGGGTAAGCTGAAGTTTCGGGAGTTTTTGCCCGAACCGCCCGTCGGCTCTGAGACGCATGGCAGCTTCCCATACTGAAATTCCTCCGGTACCACTTCCTACTGCCTGGAAATAGTGATCAGGCATTTTTCCTATAGTTAATGCTGCATCCAGCATCACAGTGCCCATTCCATCTCTTCTGGCGATATTTCTTGCTCCGCCTTCGGATACCATACTAGGCAGCTTTGCAATCCTGCCTGCGAGATTGATAGCGTCAGTGTAATCGTTTCCTGGACTCATACTAATGAGATGGACAGATTCTGTGGGCTCCTCAGGCAGCCATAGCTTCGAAGCTCCGGATTCCGGTACAACTATGTAGACATCAGTTCCTGTCAAAGCCGATACGTGCGCAAAGGCCCGGCCAGTATTTCCCGCAGAGGCAAGGACTACGGCTTTTCCTCCGGTCTCTTTCAGGAGTTGCATGGTCGGGTGGGCTTCAAGTTCTTTGAAACTACAGGTTTTAATGAAAGCCCCTCTTTCAGGCCAGTACCCGCTGAACCCTATATAAAGGTTCGAAAGCCCGAGTTCTCTGGCAAAAGCTTCACTTTTGTAAGTTATGGGCCCCGCATCCGTAGTAAGTTCTTCCTGGACCGGGAGCCAGGAATGAAATCTTCCGAGACCTGGCTGGTTTCTTAACACCAGTTTTTTTTCGAAGTATTCTGCCCGTAAAAAGGCATTATCATTCTCACAGGTGAGTCTGTATTCCTGGCCGTACTCTCTTCCGCACTTAAGACATTTCAGTTTGAATTTTCCCATCGCTATCACAGAAAATTGGGCTTTTAATTAAATATGTATTCCTAAAACGTGGATAAGATTATCTTTTTGTGTTATATTTTTGAGTTAGTTATCTTATTGGGACATTTATTTTCATTTTCAAGAATCGAATCATCTTATTTTGTTTATAGATTAAATAAACTGAATAATGCAGTTAGAGGAGAAAAGATAGGAAAATTGGAAATGAATGATGAAGAACTGAGATGGAAAAAACTGAGATGAAAAAAACTGAGATGGAAAAAACTGAGATGAAAAAAACTGAGATGAAAAAAACTGAGATGAAATGAAGTGAAACTGAAATGAAGTGAAACTGAAATAAAGTGAAACTGAAATGAAAAGGTAAGAAAACTAAAAAGAAACACATTTCCCGCGCTTGAACACAGATGTAGAATTTATCTGTTGAATTGTCCAAAATTATCCATTAAAAATAGTGAAATAGAAAAAAGAGTAACGGATAAGACAGAATGAAGAAAATGAGACGACTGAAAGATAGGTAAGTAGAAGAAATAGAAAAAACGGAATAAAGGTATGAGTAGTTTCTATCATATACTTAATAATAATAATAAACGACCGGTGGAGTGACTTTTACATTTTCATAACTCCTTGTCTTGCCTTTAGGGGGATAAACAAAGGTGACAACGTCAGACTGCACCCCTAATTCATATGGATCACACAGGTAGTTTCCGGCCTCTTCTCTAGAAATGTTTAGTACCTGGAGCGAGGCACTTGATATTCCTATCGTTTGAATCTTTACTCCCTTAAATTCGGAGAAAATTTCCTTTATCTTGGGCTCCAAGTTTTTGCTGCCAAAAAGTGATATATATGCCTGAGCAAAGGGATTGAGATGGTAGTCTATGTAAATGGTCGCATTAGTCTTCTCAAACTGAATCACCATATTGTCAACGTGAATGTATTTCCCTTCTTTGAATTGATCTGCACCGGTTCCAGGAACGAATCTGGCAGCCAGTAGAATAGATGAGATTAGAAGGGCAACTACAATTATCGGTTTTGTTTTCATGGTTCTTACTCAGTAATAATCCTCTTTTCTAATATTTCTTTCCTGCAAATATTTTTTCGGTCAGGCCAGTCGCCCTTCAAAACTGAAACCTTGCCATTTTTATTGCAATTTAGTAGATGTTTAGACACCTTGCAACACCATTAAATATCGCAACACTAAAGGTATCCCACCTTTTAGATTATCTAAAAAAGAATAAAGAGGCCATAAAATGAGTAAAGATATTCATTTCATCTGCCCCAAATGCGGAAATACCACCTACGAAACCGGCGAGATCCGCACCACAGGCGGCTTTCTCAGCAAAATCTTCGATGTCCAGAACAAGAGATTCACCCATGTCACCTGCAAGCGCTGCAAATACACTGAATTCTACCAGACCAACAGCAGCATGTTGGGAGACATTTTCGATTTGTTCACTTCGTAATTAGCCAATAAAGGATTTTTTGGTGGAAATTACTTTTTCCCCCTCCTTTCGTTTTTTTGATTGCTTGTTATCCGGGACTGGACAGTAGCGTCTTTAAGGGAGCTTGTCACGCTCGACGAAGGAGAGCGGTCTTTTTGTAAATTAAGTCCAAACAAAAGAATCAGTGAAAGTGCAATAAACGGAAAAAGTTGGAATTATTCTCGCGAAACCTGCACGCTATTAGTTCTGAGATTGATTTTTATTATTAGGGATAACAAGAAAAAAGCATTTTCCTTTTAATTCTTCAATTTTACGTTCATCAAGCTTCTGAATATGTTTGTTTGTTAAAGGAGAGAATTGTTTTATTAGGGAAGTTTCAATATCATCTGTTTTTTTCTTAATACTTCCCCTTTCTCTTATAAGCATGCATTTCAATTCATTATGATCATTACAGGAATTTATTCTGTTAATCAGTTCCACAAATTCCCTGCCTTTTTCTTTTAATTTATCGAGAATTTCAGCTTCTTCAAAAATGTGGATGAGCTTTAAGGTTATTGGCTCCTGACCTGTCTGAGTATCCCTTGATGTATTAAAATCCGTATTCATTGACATTATATAGACAAATTGTTCCATTACGCCGTCAACTGGCTCTATGACGGTTTCATTCTCCCCAAGTTTTGAATATGAGTGCTTGTCAAGTGTTAAAGCAACTCCTGTAGACCCTCCATATATTGTTTTTTATCATTTCCCCAGGTATAGATTCCATTTACCATAATGTGTGCCCGGTTTCCAGCACAAAGCTGGATATTAAGTTCACTGTTTGCTTTTCTATAAAATATCTTTGGAGATGGATTTGTCTGAGGCACAAGGATTACGTCGCAGGCACGTATCAAACGCTTTCTCAACTCATCATTCACATACTCATAACAGATCATAATCCCTATTCGAAGGTCTTCTCTAAGTTTGAGAATGTGGTTCACTTCACCTGCTTCCATACCTTCCTCAAAACCGCATCCTCTTTCATCCCTTGCTGCCAGCGCTTTTTCATTGTGAACGATTTTAGAATCAGGAATCACAATAGGAGAGATATTTTTCCGTAAATCTTCGTCTCCAAACTCGCGGGTGAACAGTTTTCCGTACTTCATAAGGTTCTTTTCCTGAACATAATAGCTGCCTGCAACAACAATAATTCCATTTTCATCGGTGTACTGCTGTATTTCTTCAAGATATTCAAAAGGTATGGAAAACTCAGGGAATACCACAATATCGGCTTTTTCCTTCACAGCTTCAAGAATTGCCATTACTTTCCTGTAATAAGTCTCATCAGCCGTAAGTTTTACAATGGAATCTTCTCCATAAGCATGATATTTCAATTGCACAGCCGCAATCCGTAAATTAGAGCCTTCAAAAGAGTTGTTGCAGCAGTCATGCTGTAATATCCGAATTTTCTTATTTCCGGGTATATTTTCAAAATAGTCAATTGACCTTATGACTGGTTTTTTCTGCCCTCTTACACTGAAAGTAATTTCGTCTTTTCCTTCCGGGAAATACTTTTTCTCAAGATAATCGATTTCAAGAATATTGTTTTCTCTTTCTTCGGAGGTAAGGAATTTGTTAAAAAGAGTTCTGCTCCCTGCTTTAATTGTTAACTTACCTTTTACTTTTTCAGGGTCATCAAAGATAATTTTAAGTTTCCAGTTTTCGTAGATCAGCTTGATAGGATTGAAAGGCTCTTCAAAATAGTCTTTTGTTCTCCTGTGAATATACTCGAAAAGGCTTTCAAGGGGCCTGTATTCAATTGAATTAATTTTTTCCAGAAAATCAAAAAGAAGTTTATCCCTGGTTTTACAATCTTTTTCTTCAAAAATCTGTGGGAGGTCCTTAAATGAAGCGCAGATACTTGGATTAACATCATCAGACAGAGTTATGATAACCTCCTCTACAACCTTCTTTAATCTTGGCACATCAACTTTTCAGATTTTTCAATTTCCGTCAGGACTTCAAACAGCGCAGTATAGACGCAATAGCAAACGTTTGCTTTTTCATAAGTTTCAGTTGCTTTTTTAAACTGTTCTATTGCCTGATTGAGCAGCTCCAGATCAGGCTGCTTTGAAGAAAGTGCTTCGTTTACAAGTTTTCTCCAGAAAGGTAATATGAGGTAGAATCACAGAGTTTTGAAATAGCCTCGTCTTTTTCAACAGATTTTAACTCTTCTACTGCTTTTATAGCTTTTTCATATTCACCTGCACGTTTTCCTGTATTGGACTCAGCTCTAATGTTCTTGAGCAGAAAGTCAATATATGCACTCAGCCCTGCCCCAGTAACCAGTTCTCTTTCGTGCTTTAGCTCATATTTAATAAAAAAATCCTGATATTTTTTGCACAGCTCGACTGCTTCTTTCAGGCATCTCATCTGATTATATTGATTGCCTTTTTTTGCCTGTTCTGTATTTAACTCAATAAGCTTCATTATCGAATGGGATTTTCTACCTATCGTCATGTATTGCAAAGGTTCGGTGTAGATTTCGAGTGCGTTTTCATACCTTTGTTTAGCCTCTTCAATACGCCCCATATTAGAAAGTAAGGCACCTAAATTGTTCAGTGTTGTTCCTACGTAAGATTGATAAGATACGTTATCGGGGTCGGTTCCGAGGAGGATTTGCCTAATTTCGAGTGCCTTTTCGTACCTTTGTTTAGCCTCTTCAATACGCCCCATATCAGTAATGCCTGCATTAGATGTCCTTTTAAAGTCTGAACATAAAGAAAAATATCAATTTCTTTCGCCTGGCCTGCGGCTTCTTCGGCTTTTTCAAGTGCTTTTAAAGCTTCCTTGTTCTGACCTTTTTGCATTAGCTCTAAAGCTTCATTATAGGAACTTATTGCTGAATCTCTCAAACTCTCCAACATAATAAAAAAATAAGTTAAGGATGGCTTAAACATTGTGTTTTTTTTCTCGATGGAGTTACAGCAAAAAGCGTGAGAATAAAGATTATTTGCTTTTCTTTCTTTGCATACTTGGAAAAGCCGCGCCATGGGCGCGTGGACAAATTCGACCTCAGGCGGCTGACTACAGCTGCTATGGATTAGATTTTAAACCGCTTGATTTCTTCCCACTTGAAATGGAGTTATTTTATTTTTGCACTCAGGGTCTTTTTATTCAGGTATTAGGAATCTCATTTTAACCCACATTTTTAATAATTTGATAGTTATTGACTTCTAAAGAGGGTATTTGGGAAAAGGTAAATAATGTGAATAGAGAAATGAAATAAGAATAAGATTGAGATTCGGGGGAAGGGTAGAATCGAGATTCCTGAGTTTAGAAAAAAAGAAAAGATATACCTACTGCTTGTGAGCATCTTTCTCGCAGCTATCCTCTGTTATACCTTCTATATCGGACAGCTTCTCTGGGGCATAGTTATTGATGTTCTCATTCTGAGGCTTTATTTCCTCATGAAAAGGGAAAAGAGTTACTTCAGGGAGTGTTCCCTGGATGAAAAAGAAGCAGGAACTCCGCTAGATCCCCAAATAAAAAAGAGATTTCGGCTTGCAAACATTCTTATTACTCTCTTCGTGCTTGGACTGATTATTTACTCGTACTTTACTTATCAGTTTCTCTCAGGGATCGTTGCAGGCCTGCTGATTTTGCTTTATATACACATGCTGCTGTTTTCGAAGGAGAAACTGTAAAAAGTAAAGTGTTTGGACTGTTGTGAGCTTTAAGAGATTACAGGCTCTATGACGCTGCCCTCTAGGATTCAACTCTCTATGCTACTGCCGGCGAATTTGAGATAAAAACCTTAAAGCTTTTCCGGATTTTCCGAATTATCCGGATTCAGGTTTTCCGTATTCTCCAGTTTTTCCAGTTTTTCCTGTTCCGGTTTTTCTGGGTTCTCCAAGGTTTCCTGTTCTTCCAGCTTTCCCAGAGTTTCTGACTTTTCCTGCTCTTCCAGAGTTTCCAGTTTTTCAAGCCTTTCCCGGGTCAAAGCGATAGCTTCTTGAATATTCCTATCTTCTGGCTGCTGAGCGAGAATATTTTCCTGCATGGCGAGGGCTTTTTCAAGGCTTTGTTTTGCCGTATCAGATTTTTCAGGGCCCTGCTGGATAAGGCAGTTTCCAAGCTGGCTGAGCGCAACCGCGAGTTCGGCCTGATAGCCCGGGTTGTCGGGCTTTTCTTCAAGCAGCTTTCCATAAAGCTCAATCACCTGACTGAGAATTTCGCCTGCTTCCTCAAAAGAACCCATGTCCGTAAGGAGAGCTGCATAATTGTTCAGGTTCTCACCGGCAGCAGATCTAAAGACTACGTTTTCAGGTTCTTTCGCCAGAAGATTTATATAGATCTCTCGGGCCCGAGTGTAATATTCGACAGCTTGCGGCTTTTCACCTTTACTTTTTAGCAGGTTCCCGGTATTGCTCAGGGTTGTGCCCATATAGTGCTGGTAGTCGTGATTTTCAGGATTAACTTTAAGAAGTTCTGAACCTGCATCAATCGCCTTTTCGTAGGTCTCGAGAGCTTCATCATATTTTGCCTCAGTATAATAGATGCCCCCGCGCATAAACAGAATATAATATACTGCGTCAGTTGCTTTCGCTTTTCTTGCAGAATCTTCGGCTTTGCTTAAGGTTTCAAGAGCTTTATCCAGCTTGCCTTTTTTTATCTGGGTTACTGCACTGTGAATTTGCTTCAGAAGGAGAAGATTTCTGACCTTGCCTCTGGACATAAGAGAAAAATACCTCTTGTTTTTTAAATAACTGTTGATATCGGGTTATGGACAGCTGGCAGGATGTGGCTTAAAGTTAGATCTTAATTACTTCTCAGTGATCTGAACTGGTATAAACTGATCTGAATTAGCTCCTAAGTAACTCTGGTCTAAATTAGCGAATAATGCTCAATGTATATATAGGGGAGATAGCATAAAAGAGTTGAAATTATCTAAATGATTTGAAAATTAACTTTCTATTATATATTAGAGTCAAATATACAAATTTAAATGGTATAACAACAAAAAGTTTCTAGATTATATATAACAAAATGTTTCTATAAATGATATATACACTGGCAGGTTAATTATATATACAGCAAGTTAATATAATTAGCAGAAATATGGGTGGGGTCACAGTAACTGGAAGCATTCGTTATTGTGGCATCCTCTTTTTACCAATCATTTTATCACTAAAAGGTTATTATTTTTTTCGATAACGTCAAGTATATATATTGATCAGTAACGTCTATTGAATAACGTTCGAATATGTGAGCTAACCATGGTGTATAATAATAATCAGAACATAGGCGAGTCTTCGGGGAAGATAGACGAACCCGCTGAAAATATAGGCGAGTCCGTTCAGGACGGAGACACGTCTGCGGCCGATCAGAAGAAGGAGGAGTCCGGTGGGGGTATGACCGAGCCCGAATCCAATCAGGTTAAGGCCGAGTCTGAGTCAGATCAGGATACGTATGAAGACGTTGACATCGGCTTTTCATTTGACAATACTTCTAATATAGATGTACCCAAACTTCTTATCGACCAAGTGCTGGGTCAGGAACATGCCGTCGAAGTCGTAAAAAAAGCGGCCGGTCAGAGACGGCATATCATGATGATAGGAACCCCAGGAACAGGGAAATCTCTGCTTGCAAAAGCAATGGCAGAACTTCTTCCAAAAGAAGAGCTAAAGGATATTCTTGTATATCCTAATATGGAAGACCTTAACAATCCTAAAATAAGGGAAGTTCCCGCCGGAAAGGGCAGAGAAATCGTCATGGCTCACAAGATGGAGGCCAGAAAGAAAGCTCAGGCCAGAAATATGCTCATGATGCTTTTTGTTGTGGGCATTATCATCTACTCTTATTTTGTTGGTCAATTACTCTGGGGCATTATTGCAGGCATTATGATTCTCATGCTAACTCGCCAGTTCTTGCCTAAAGAAGAAATGATGATCCCGAAACTGGCGGTTTCAAATTATGACAAAGAGCATGCACCTTATATCGACGCAACAGGAGCTCACGCAGGAGCTCTGCTTGGAGATGTAAGGCACGACCCATTCCAGTCCGGCGGGCTTGAAACTCCTGCTCACGACAGAGTAGAGGCTGGAGATATCCACAAGGCCCACAAAGGTGTGCTCTTTATTGACGAAATCAACACTCTCAAACTGGAATCCCAGCAGAGCCTCCTGACTGCACTTCAGGAAAGGGAATACCCAATTACCGGGCAGTCTGAGAGAAGTTCAGGAGCTCTTGTTAAGACCGAGCCTGTACCCTGCGATTTTATTATGGTATCTGCAGGAAACCTCGACGCCGTGCAGAAGATGCACCCTGCGCTCAGGTCAAGAATAAAAGGTTACGGCTACGAAGTTTACATGCAGGATTCTATGGAAGATACTCCTGAGAACCGGAAGAAAATGGTTCGTTTCGTTGCCCAGGAAGTTGTTCGGGACGGGCATATTCCTCACTTTGATGAAGGTGCAGTGGAAGAAGTAATTCGGGAAGCTAGAAGACGGGCAGGCAGGAAAGGGCACCTTACCCTGAAGCTTCGTGACCTTGGCGGACTTGTACGCGTAGCAGGAGACATTGCCCATTCCGAAGGTGCTCCATTAACAACCGCTGAGCACGTACTTGCAGCAAAAAGAATCGCAAGATCTATTGAACAGCAGCTTGCAGATAGTTATCTAGAAAACCGCAAAGATTACGAATCCTTCCTTAGAAAAGGTTCTGCTGTGGGCAGGGTCAACGGACTTGCAGTCATGGGTGGAGATTCAGGAATTGTACTTCCCATAGTATCCGAAGTCACCCCTGCACTTTCCGGAGCCGAAGGGCGTATTATAGCAACGGGTAAGCTTAAAATGATTGCGAAGGAAGCAGTGTTAAATGTCTCTGCCGTGATTAAAAACATGACAGGCACGGACATATCCAGACATGATGTTCATATCCAGTTTGTAGGGACCTACGAAGGTGTCGAAGGAGACAGTGCATCAGTTTCCATTGCAACAGCCGTCATATCTGCCATTGAGAAGATTCCTGTAGACCAGACCGTGGCAATGACAGGTTCCCTTTCAGTCAGGGGAGATGTCCTGCCTGTAGGTGGAGTTACCTATAAAATTGAAGCTGCAGCCCGGGCAGGCATTAAGAAAGTAATTATCCCCAAAGCAAACGAGGCAGATGTCCTTATCGAAAAGGCGTACAAAGAGAAAATTCAGATCATTCCTGTCTCCTCTATTGCGGAAGTAATGGAACACAGTCTTGTAGGTCCGAAAAAAAACTCAATTATCGAAAAATTGCGAAACATTACAAAACTCAGCTTCGATATTCCTGAGGTATCACCTGCTTCCGTGCAGGCTAAGAACCTTTTTGGATGCAGGAACTGATCATGACTATTATGCAGGATATTAAATTTTATGACTGCAGAGTAATTGAGGGCAGTTCCACCTCAATTATTCTGGATAACGGAAAGATCGAGGAACTATCCAGAAACTTTACACGGGGAGCCGGTGTAAGGGCTCTCTGTGGTGGTTCCTGGGGTTATACGTCTGTGGAAGGGGAAATCAACCTCAAACAGGGTGTCGAGGCAGCCTCAAAACTTGCTATTTCTATGAATGCCAGTACCCCCAAGGAAGACGTGGAACTTGCAACCATAAATCCTCCGGAAGTAAAGAATCTCCCTGAGATCAGAATCGATCCAAGGGATGTTTCTATTGAGGAAAAAGTCGATCTTTTAAAAAGCATAGAAGCCCATGCAAAAGTAAAGGGCATCAACAGCACCAAGGTAATGTACCTGGAATCCGAATTTAAAGTAGAATACAGGAGTTCCGATGGAATTGAAGGTGCTTATGAGCTTATGAACGTTGGTTTTGCGGTTTCGGCAGTTGCTTCGGAAAATGGGGTATATCAGGCAGGCAGAGAGAGCCGTTTTGGATACGGGTATGAGGTTTTCGAGAAAGAAAATGTTCTGGAACTTGCTGGTAAGGCAGGAAATACTGCAATAGAACTTCTCAAAGCGAAAACCCCTAAAGGCGGAGAAATGCCTGTGGTCCTTGACCAGGAACTAGCTGGCGTCTTTGCCCACGAAGCCGTTGGACACGCAGCTGAAGCTGATCTTGTCCTTGAGGGAGACTCCATCCTTGAAAACCGGATAGGAGAACAGATTGCATCTCCCCTTGTTACGATTATCGATGACCCTACCCTACATAAGTTTGGATACTATCCTTTTGATGCCGAAGGGGCACAATCAAAAAGGACAGAAATAATCAAGAACGGGGTTTTTAATTCTTATCTCCATTCCCGGGAAACTGCAGCGAAACTTGGAGGAACTCCAGGGAACTGCAGAGCTCAGGGCTATTCAATGCCCGTTGTAAGGATGAGCAATACATTCATAGATAACGGGGATGCCAGGTTTGAAGAGATGCTTGAAGAGGTAAAAGATGGGATGTACCTCATAGGCTCAAGAGGAGGGCAGGTAAATACCGGAGAAGGAATTTTCCAGTTCAATGCCGAAAAAGGGTACCTGATAAGAAACGGAGAACTCACAGAACTTGTACGGGACGTTTCTCTCTCCGGCAAAACTCTTGAGATTCTCAACCATGTGGCACTTGTGGGCAACGACCTTAAAATGACTGCAGGCAGATGCGGAAAAGCCGGGCAGCTTGTATCCGTATCAGATGGTTCTCCTCATCTGGCTATCTCAAAAGCCCTTGTGGGAGGTGCCTGAAGATGTACGAGCTTGCAAGAAAAGCTCTCAAGCTTGCAGAAAAAGCAGGGGCTGAAGAAGCTGAAATTTATTATGCTGCAAACCACTCAACAGGCGTGAATTTTAGAAAAGACGCTCTTGAGAATGCTAAAGACCGTTTCTCGGAAGGCATAGGAATCAGGGCTATAGTAAACGGAGCCGTGGGCTTTGCCAGCACGAATTCGGCAGCACAAATAGAGGATGCTGTTGAGGTTGCAGTTGCCGAAGCCAGGGTAAGAGAAAGTGACCCTGATTGGGTAAGTCTTCCTTCTAACGGGAAATATCCCACTGTCTCGGGTATCTTCGATAAAAAAGTAGAGACTCTGGAACTTGAATCCTGTATTGAGTATGCTCTGGCACTTATTGAAGGCACAAAAGAAGTTCCAGGCACGCTTCCAACATCAGGAGGCTTTACCCGGTCAAAGGGCAAGCAACTTATCCTGAACACAAATGGTATAGAAATCGAAGAGGAATCAACAGCAATTTCCGGTTTTGTGGATGTCATTACTGTAAACGGGCAGGCTTCAACAGCCTATGACTTTGGGATTTCCCGTTCTCTGGATATTGATTTCTTTGCCCTCGGAAAGAATGCAGCCGAGCTTGCAATGAAGTCCAATGGCGGAATAAAGATCGAACCGCAAAAAACCGATGTGGTTTTCCATCCGTTTGCCATTTCAGACATTATAGAGGAAGCGCTTGCTCCTTCGCTTGATGCCGATAATGTCCAGAAGGGAAGGTCAGGCTTGATAGATAAAGTAGGAGAAGAGCTGGCGGTGCCTGAACTCAGTATCTACGATGATGGACTCATTGAAGCAGGAATAGAAACATCGGCTTCGGATGACGAAGGTGTTCCTTCGCAACGCACTACCGTGATTGGAAAAGGTGTGCTTGAGACTTACCTCTATGACAGTTATACCGCAGGAAAAGCAGGCGTAAAGAGTACAGGAAACAGCTCAAGGTTTTCTTACACAAGCCCTCCTTCAGTAGGGCTCAGGAACGTTATCGTTGATTATCCTCAGACAGATGTTATTGCCGATACGCAGTCAGGGATCTTCGTAAACACGGTAATCGGCGCCCACACAGCAAACTCGATTTCAGGAGACTTCTCCGTAGAGGCCAGAAATGCCTTCACAATCAAAGACGGAGCTCTTGATAAGCCTATAAAATCCCTTATGATTTCTGGCAATGCTTTCGAGCTCTTGAAACAGATCTCAGGAGCAGGCTTTGATGTCAGGAAAGTTGGAGGAATAATTACACCTTCTATCCGGGTTTCGGATATGAGTGTTATAGGTTAAGGGCTCTTAAAAGAGCCTGTCTTCTTTCTTTTTTCAAGAATTGATATGTTGATTACTACCTCGACTATGCCAGATTAGACAGTTATTCCAATTGTATTTATTGATTTTACTACGAACAATAACTTTGTATTTTTGGCTTATCTCCTTTCGAGTATCTCCTTTTGAATATCTCCTTTCGAATCTGTTTTGCCACATAACTAACTTGTTTCTAACATGTCATACACAGGTCCACTTTTATATGAACTCATGTTTGGGACATATGTGATCTTATGAACATGTGAGATACAGCTATAGTTTCAAAAACATCATTAGCAATTAATTTTCATATTTTAATATCTGCCTGCCAATACAGGTTACATGCAATTGTGATTATAAGTCCTAAATACAGATTCTCTAGTAATTATATGTTTTTAATTATATATAATAATTATTAAAAACCATCGTTTTTACAGGTAAAAAATACAATCAGTAAAAATACGGTTCTGTATACGGCTCTGTATTGTTTTGAATGGGGAATTAAGTGGGAGATTATTTTCCGAATTTTAACTTTGATCACTCAGAATATTACTCAGAATACTTGATTCAAAGAAAAAATTTTGAGTTTATAGATTAAGCTTTTAAATAAAAAGGTGAAGATAATGCAAACGAAAGCCAAATGGACGTACATGGTTTATATGGCCGGTGATAATAATTTATCAACGGCTGGTGATGAAGATCTAAAAGAGATGAGACAAGTCGGTTCGAGCTCTGAAGTTAATGTTTTAGTCCAATTTGATAATGCGGGTATTGAAGGCACCAGGCGTTTCTATATTCAACGTGGGGGTATCAACGAGAAGGTTGAATGTTTAGGAAAAACCGACTCTGGAGATCCGCTTGTTCTCGAGAATTTCATAGCCTGGTCTTGTAAACATTATCCAGCCGAACGCTACGCATTAATTTTGTGGAATCATGGTGGGGGATGGAAACCTGGTGATTTTGACAGGCTCGCCAGATATGAGAGGACCAGGAATTGGAATGTACGTGAAGCGAATTTTTTATCAGCGTCAGAATTAAAGAGAACCTTATTCAATACGACTATCAGTAATATCCTTAATTTGGACTTACCGGAATTGAGGGAGATCTGTATCGATGATGGATCAGGCCATTCTCTAGACACAATAGAGCTAGGCAAAGTCCTTGCTTATGCAAAAGAAATAATTGGACAAACATTGGATATTCTGGGTATGGATGCTTGCCTTATGAGTAACTTCGAAGTGGCTTATCAAGCAGCACCATACGTAAAATATATTGTTGCATCTGAGGCAAATGAGCCTAATGAAGGATGGCCATACGAAGCCATACTTGACATGCTGTCCAAAAATCCGGAGATTGCAACGCCAGATATTTGTTGTGAGATTGTGAAGGTTTATACAGAAACTTACAAAAAATGGGGTCGATCTAATGTGACTCAGTCGGCTTTCGACCTTTCAAGAGTTAAAGATACCACAAAGAGTTTAGATTCGCTGGCTAAAGCATTGATTGATAAGATGCCTGATGTAATTAATAATATGCAGAGAGCTCAAAACAAATCGAAGAGCTTTTGCACCTACACTCTATGGGATGTGTCCCATTTTTGCAAGGTATTATCAGGTTTAATTCAGGACGATAATCTAAATCAGGCGATACAAAAAGTTATCACTGAATTTGAACCTAATTCGGAAAAATTCATTATTGCAGAATCGCATCTTGGAAATGGCTATGACCAATGTTGTGGAGCATCAATTTATTTAATTCCACCACTTCTTCCCGTTTCGGAATATTATGCAGACTTAGAATTTGCGAAAAACTGCAAAAGTTGGCCACTTATGCTTCAAAAATACCACGATTAATATCACAAGTAATGATCGGGAAAAATTAAAAATTTAATTTATTGGTCATCGGTTACGGAATTTTCTTACCTGAAAGCTATCGATTTTGCATTCGAAGTCAGCCTTAAATTTTAGCCTATTTACATGAAATAGGTACCAGGTTCCAGCTCATAGTTTATTAAAATATTTGATTAATGTTGAGGACATTGACGCAATTTATCACAAATCCTTACTTAACCGAAGACGCATGAAATTTAATTACATCAGGAGCGCAGATGATCACCAATATCCCCTCTCAAGCATGGATTGAAGCAAAATCTTACATGGATTGAAGCAAAACCTTAACATTATACATAGATAATATGAAGGATGTCCAGAACCATTAGACCTAATTTAAAATTAACTAAAATTCATCTCATCTATAAAAAACTCAACCAAATAGAAATGTGATCTGAAGGAATAAGATCCCAAATATCTTGGAGGTAAAGTCCATACTTGATTTTTAGAAGATTTGATGAATACCACAAATAAGATCAATAGATCAGTATAAAATAAGTAATATATTAGTTGAACAGGAAACTCTTATTAACAAAGGTTAATTACCGAAGATTATTGTCGGACAACCTGTTTAGGGTGGGATAGCCGCCCTAAAACAAATGAAAGTTTATGGCTTTTATCATTTTTCAATTTTCGTTTTCGGCTTCACCTTTTACGACCATCACAGGTGTTTTTGAATGCCTTACTACATTTTCGGCTATGCTTCCAAGCAGGAACCTATTAAGCCCGGTTCTTCCAAGTGTACCCATAACTATAAGATCCATATCTTCCTGTTCTGCAAATTTCATAATTCTGTCTGCAGGATGCCCTTCAAGAATTACCGGTTCGACCTTAACACCTGAAACTTTTCCCGCCTCTTCAACAAAAGTAACGGCTTTTTTCGCTTCAGCCTCGAGAATTTCTCTCAGTGACTCCTCCCACCCGAAATTTCTCGGAGTATAGCCCGCTGAAGCAATTACGTATACGGAGTAGAGTCTTGCTCCAGTAATCTTAGCAAGCTGAAGTGCTGCCTCAATTGCCTTTTCTACCTGTTTCGAACCGTCGGTTGCAATCATTATTTTGTCGTAACTTTTGTCTTCCAAATTAAAATCCCCCAATTAAAGCTCCATATTTTTATATTACGATTTTTACGTTACAATTTTTACACTACAATTTTTACACTACAATTTTTATACTACAATTTTTACACTACAATTTTTATACTACAATTTTTACACTACATTGTACAACTCTTATTCCGGAGCTTTCTATTACATCTTTGGAAATCTCTCTTGTGCAGACATTTGTATGTTTTTGGCTCTTCGTTGTTTTGTGTGGATATCCTCGTAATGTCTTCATAAAAACCAATGCGGTCTCGAATTGAAAATCATCTTATCCACAGGGAATGACAAAGAGCCTGTTTATTCACACCTGATGGGAAAATACATCTCCCAATACTGATATAGAGAGTCATATATAAATTACTTTTTCATTAAGTGTTATTATTTACTAATTAGATTCCCTCATCCCTGATATGCAACAAAAAATAATATTGTTTTAATATTATTTTACTGTTTTAATTCAGTATATTAGCTATATAGGGACAAAAAGTCCTCGAAGTTGAATTTATTCTCGACCATTCTGACACAAAAAGGAATTCTTTTTTTGCATACCAGAACGCTTATATATGGTTTAATCCTCACAAGGAGGTTGGTGAACGGGTAAGCTCAAATCAAATATTATTGACAATAATTATATCCAACATATTTTAACCTCCTCCAAAAAACCCCGTTCACAAACATATTTTTTATATTTTTCTTAAGTATATGCAAGTAATTTTTAGTTATTTTTTTAATTTCTTTTCTGTGAGAACTTCCTCTTCAATTTTTGAACATGCATTTTAGATAAATATCCTCCAAACAATTCCTTCACCGTTATCTTCTGTACCACTACTCCCTCATCGATAGCTTCCGTACTGATGCGCCCTTGCACTGATATTCCGTACTGATGCACTCTTGCACCGCTGGCTCCCATTGATAGCCCCTAAATTATGGAGCGATACTTAAAAGTACTAGCAGGATTGCAAGCCTTACAAACACGCTTATTGCCATTGAGTATATGACAATCTGAAGACCCAATTGAGTCCCGAAAATTGCTATTTTTCTTGGAAGCTGGCTTCGGAGAGCGAAAATAGGGAGCATGAACATACTGCCAAGCATGAGAACAATCATTGCCTGTATGTTTGTAATTTCTCCTGAGTGAATCATAGGGCCCAGAAGCGAGATTCCTAGGATTGGACTAGCCACATAGCTTGTCAGCGGGACAATCGACTCTGGAGGAATTTTAAAAAGTTTAGCAAGGGGAAGCACACTGAAAATTCCAAAAAACCCCTGTTCCTGAAGTACAAAAATAATGGTAGTTGCAATAATATAAACTCCTGCAATTTTTAAAAAAATCCTGAACTCTTTTCTGAAAGCCCGGATAATCGCACTTTTCAAGGAGATTTTCTCTCTATTTTGCGATTCAGGGATTTTGCAGGAGTTGCCTTTAAGGAACAGTTTGCTTGCAATTGCAATTACCAAGATTTTGAACACTGCTGTAACTACGAATACAATAGAATAAAATCCCCCTACCACAAGGCCAAGTGCGGGCAGAACTATTGGAATCTGATAAGTAAAAAGTTCCCGAAAATAAACAGGCGTAGAATTCATCATCGCACAGAGTAAGACCTCTCGATTTTCCAGACAATTCTCTTTTTTTGCCTGGGAAAGCATGCTATTTGCAGCTACCGTAGACCCTATTGACACCAGGAAAGCTGAAGCGCAGGTATCAGGCAGGTTAGTGTAGGCAAAGATAGGACTTACAAGCCTGGAAAATTTCTGCATCAGGCCGAGTTCTACAAGTACGCTTGTACCCACAAGCCCCACAAAAATCATTACAAGTACTGGAAACGCAAAATCAAGTACTTTGATGAAAAGACCTATCATTGTTAGTTAGTTCCATAGAAAAGTAATCAATATATCCAGAAAAGGTATGGAACTCAGTTCCGGAAAAATTTTAAATTTATGTTTATCTGACCTTTTAAACAGTTTCTCCCCGTACGACAAGCACCGGTTTTTTTGAGTGCCTTACCACATTTTCGGCCACGCTCCCGAGCAAAAACCTCTCAATTCCGGTCCTTCCGAGTGTGCCCATGACAATAAGGTCAATATTGTTTCTTTCTGCAAAATCGACAAGCTCATTTGCAGGAATTCCTTGCAGGATTACGGATTCAACCTCAACATTTGCAGCTTTCCCAGCGGTTTCGACATAAGAAGTGGCCTCCTTGCCTTCAGCCTTGAAGTATTCAAGAATGGCCTTTTCCCATCCAACGTTCTTCGGATAGGTTATCGAAAACCCTTCAGAAGCAATCACGTACACAACATATAGTTTTGCACCGCTTATCTTTGCGATTTCAACTGCTGTTTCGACCGCTTTTCTAACAGATTCCGAACCATCGGTCGCAACCATTATCTTCCTGTAAAAACTGTTAGTCATACCTGACTCCCCATTTTCTTTTGAATTTATATTTGTTGATATGACATAATCCTTTATAAAGTATCATTCAGGAAAGAATCGATGGCGCAGATCGGAAAATTGCTTGAAACCGAGTGCGTCATCCAGATTTTATTTATTTGCAAGTTCTACAGCAGTTCAGCTAAAGTAACTTTTCTTTAAACTTCGTTTACCTCGGCAAAAACAAGAGCATGTGTAGGGCAGGCTTCAACGCATGCAGGCATATCTCTACCCTCGCAGAGATCACACTTTATTCCTGCTTCAGCTTGCCTGCTGATTACCTTACGATTGTGATTCATGGAACTGGTCCAGCAGCCCATAACAAGAATCATATGATATAAAGGAGTAAAACGTGAACATACTGTAGAACAGGTCCAGCAGTCTACGCAAAGATTCGGGTCATAGCTTATCATGCTGGCGTTTTCATCCTGATAGATAGCTTTTGTAGGGCAAACCGAAACACAGGGAGCATCCTTACAGTGACGGCAGGTAATGGGAAGAGAAACTCCAAGGTCAGGGACAGGCTCCAGATTGATACGTTTTTTCGGAGCCGGCTTTTCTCCTATAGCCAAAAAGAGGCTTTTGCTCTCTGAATGTGCAATGGCACATGCAGTCTCACATGAACGGCAGCCCATACATCGTTCGGGACGAATCATTAAATCCTTCATTATAAATCATCTCTTAGTTCAAGCCTAGAGCCTTTCTTTTTTCGTCAATATGCTCAAGCATCAGGTCTGCAGCTTTAAGGGGATCAGGCTCAACCGCAAAGCTTGCTCTGACTACGTCGTTCAAGCCTCCTGTCAGAAGGGACGTAACAGCCTGACTTCCAAGAACAGCCGGAATAGTCCCGAGCACGGTAAATACACCGGATGAAACTACATAAGCCCCGATACTAACTGCCTTTTCGCTCATCCATTCGGGAGCTGCTCCTGCTGCTGGAAGATCACTTATGTCCACACCCAGGCGATTTGCAATCGCGGATGCAAGCACAAGGATACGGCTGATATCAACACAGGAACCCATGTGCAGGACAGGGGGTATGCCCAGAGCCTTACAGACAGCTTTTAACCCATCGCCTGCCATTTCGGAGGCTTCCGGCAGAAGAAGCCCTGCTTCGGCGCAGGCAATTGCATTGCAGCCGGTTGTGACCACAAGCACATTGTTTTTGATCAGTTCTTTAACGAGGTTGACATGGCCGTAGTTGTGCTTTATTTTTACGTTATTGCAGCCGACAACAGCCCCAATTCCTCGAACTGCCCCGCCTGTTATCGCCTCAATGAGAGGGTCAGGGCTTCCTCCAAGAGCATTGAGAATAGCTTCGGCACTGAAGCCTGCCATGCACTCCTGCTTCTCTTCAGGTATAGTAACCTTTTCCGGAATCCTGTTAGGGAAGTTTTCGACAGCAGTCCTTACGATTTCTTTTGCAGTTTCATAAGCTCTGTCCTCATGGAATTCCATTCTTACGGTGTTGGGAAAATCGGCCTTTGGAGATGTGGATATAAACTTTGTGTGGTAGCAGCCTGTAAGTTCTCCAAGCGAGGGCATGATACACTGGACATCAACAACCATAGCTTCCACAGCGCCTGTAATTACTGCCAGTTCCTGCTGAAGGAAATTTCCTGCTATGGGAATCCCGTGACGCATCAGGGTCTCGTTACCAGTACAGCATATTCCTATAACGTTGATGCCTGCTGCACCCTTTTCCTCTGCAAGTTTAAGGAGTTCGGGGTCTTCTGCAGCTTCCACGATCATTTCTGAGAGAATAGGCTCGTGCCCGTGGACAATTACATTTACTTTATCTCTGGACAGCACCCCCAGATTAACGGTGCTTTTTCTAGGCTGCGGAGTTCCGAAAAGTATGTCCTGGACATCGGTGGCTATCATCGAGCCTCCCCAGCCATCGGAAATCCCTGTACGCAATCCTTGCAGCAGGATATGAACCGCATCATTGTCCACACCTATATGAGTCCTGTGCATGCATTCCACGATTTCCCGGTCAATTCCCCTGGGCTCTATTCCAAGCTCGGCCCAGAGCTTGAGCCTTGATTTAGGAACTCTTTTGGTACACTGGAGATGTCCGTCCTGTTTTCCGAATTCCTGAAGCAGTACATCGGCAAGGTTGGCTGCAATTTCCTCCAGGCTTTTTCCATCAGAGGGAATTCCATATTCCGAGGCAAGAGATAGCAGTTTTGCTTCATCTTTTATTCTGTAACTTCCAGCTTCTCCTTCACTCATTTTCTTAAAGGTAAGAACAGCGTCTCTTGCATGGTCGGAATGAGCTGCTGCACCTGCGGCAATCATTCTAAGGAAATTCCTTGCAACTATGATGTCTGCAGTAGCACCACAAATTCCCTTTTGAGCTCCCTCTCCGAAGGGATCTATCCTGCATGGACCCATATTGCAATTCCGACAGCAAACTCCTAGCTGCCCGAAACTGCACTGAGGAAGTTGTTTTTCATATCTATCCCAGGCGGTTTCAATGCCTTCTTCTTCAGCCTTCTGAAGAATTTTCTGGCTTGCAAGGTCAATGCTTTTCTCATCTATTTCCGTCTTCATCTCATATCCCACATTTAGTATGAAAATGCTGCCATCTGCAAGCATTTTCATTGGTTGTGCATTTTATTCAAAATACGTGTTTGTTTCTCGATTCCTTCTGGAACCACCGAAACTTCACTTCAAACTCCCTGATTTGAAGAATTAGTCCCTAAATCTGTGATCCAAAAGCAACTTTATCTGGCTGCTTTTTTATTTTTGAGTTCCAGCCCTATATAATCTTAAAACTGGTTAATTTGGAAAAATTCTTCAGGATAATCAAATTTTATTGTTTTATAAACTTTTTTAAAAAAATCTGCAGTTGTATTTAGATAGAGCTCACCCTAAAACCAAAATTGACACCCTGAATCTCTAATTTTGAACAATGAATTGAGTTTTGAAATTAACTTAGTTTGAAATTAACTTAGACATTTGTTCAAATCTTTGAAGATCTTTGAGAATTGGCGATATGTTTGTGGACTACTTAGAGGCTAGTGCACTCTTTCTGTGTTTATTCCTATCCCATTTATTTTCTAGACTCGATGTAATCTCTCTTGACTTCATCGAGTCTGTATTCCATTTTATACCTTATATTGTGGTTTCATTATTTTCAAGTTGTGTAGAGAAGTTGTGTTTCACTGTTGTGTAGTAAGTTGGGTAGTAAGTTGGGTAGTAAGTTGTGTTTCTACTGTTGTGTAGTAAGTTGGGTAGAGAAGTTTTGGAGGCTGTCTAAAGGTCGCTTATTAACAAATTTTTGATATGTACCATTTTTCCAATTTATTTTTAGGCTTAGATTAATGTTGCACAAATAACCCCGATCTGTTTAATAGGTTTTATCAGAAGTTAAAAGCATGCCATTTCCGATAAAAATCCTTGTGAAGTATTTGCTTTGAAAGCTTCTTCTCTGTTTTTTATTCATCAATTGGTTCTCCTCTATCCTAAGTTTTATTCATTTTTTTTGCCATAGAATTACGGAATCATATTTCCGATTTATAATATAAATAAATTATGTTTGTAAGATAAAAAATTAAGCAAAAGTACCATATAATATAAAAATAGATTGCTTTATTCTAAAAAGATCTATATGGAAAGCTCTCTAAACTTATTTTTACTATCCCAGTTTAAACTTAGAAATCAAACAGTACAAATTCATTACAAAATATTTGATATATTATAAATAGAGAGTATTATAGAGTCAATGGATTGAAACTTGTAATTCTCTAGTGGAATTCACATAAAATTTAAGAAAGTCTTAAAAGTCATTTTGAATACCGTTACCCAAGTAAAAGTATTATAATATGTATTTATAACATTAATAAAATATTATTTTTGATATTAGCTTATATAAAGAATAACATTCGATAGAGTGGACAAGCTTCAAATCATAAGTGCCTGTAAATATATAGATTACATTAAAATAGGAGTATGAATTGAATACGGTTAAGTAACGGGATAAAGTTCATATCCGCAGAACAAAAAGCAAGGATTAAAAACAATCAGCTTTCCTTACTACATATTAAACTTTGTCTCCTCCTATAGGAAAAGCGACTTTAACGGTGAATTTTGGTGAAAAAAAATCTTATGGATATTCTGGCCTGCCCTATATGTAAGGGCGACCTGGTTTTGAACGTTGTCGAAGAAAATGAAGAAGAGGTCATATCCGGAACCCTCTACTGCCCTGTATGCAACGAGCACTATCCCATTGATGAGGGAATCCCAAACTTACTTCCTCCTGACCTTAGAAACTGATGTGAGGGTTAAACTTGCAGCAGACATTCCAGAATGTTATTATCAACCGACAAGAGATAAACTCAATTGAGTTTGAAAAGGAAAGTGTTGAGATTTCACTATCTCCCGGCGGAGAAGAAACCTTCGAGATCCTGATCACAAACTACGGGTCCCCTACGCATATTCACTTTTCAGTAAGTGACGAATTAAAAGGTCAGATCATTTTTCGGAGGGATAACCCATATGTGCTTCAGAAAGAATACGTTTCTGTAGTTGCAAGAATCCCGCAAGAAGGCAGGGTGCTTACAAAAGGACAGATATATATCACGGCGGGTTACGGCTCAAGAAAGAAAGGTTTTCCAGTCCAGCTTGGAAAAATCGATCCAAAGCCGCAGGAACACTCCGAAGATGATCACCATGCAGGAAATCAAGACGAAGAATTGAGTTCTCAAAGATCCTCAGCTACACTACCTGTAAAGATGCTCTCTCACCCAAAATCAGGAAGCGGAGTTGACGGGTTTTCATCTTTTATCCACAGAAGCTTTACAGGAAATTTTTCAGCCACGGGAAGAAAGATTCCCAAAAATATAAGTGAAAATGAAAAACTTCCTATGAATATCGCTTTTGGAGGCTTTTTACTACTTGTATGCTTATTCTTCCTCTACTTTATATTGCCATCGAGCCTGCAGTTTAAAGTTGGCTTTGCCCAGTCGGTTTTGTTTTCAATACTTTTTGTGACCTGTATGATATATATTCTGCTGAAAATTGCAGAAGAGATCTAAACCCTTTAGGAGAACTACAGTTTAAACCCGAGTTTATATATTTTGAACCTGACATCCACTCAATTCATTTCCGATTCATAACTGAGAGTCGATTTTC
>NZ_LZPK01000355.1:0-15475 GCF_001729375.1 Methanosarcina sp. A14
AACCTCAACATGTCACGCCAGTATATAGTAAGAAAGCCTTTATGCATCACTTAACGCCTTCCTGGTTTGCCACAATTGTTTTTTCGGTCCCTGTACTTGGCCCTCTCCCTGTATCCCTTAGCTCCCTTCCGGTATAATGGACAAAAACGTCATCCATTGATGGCTTTTTAAGGTTTACGGCCCTGATCTTAATTCCCCCGTTCCGAAGTTTATCCATGATCTCAGGCAGCAGGTAGGTACCGTCCACATTGACCATAGCAATTATTCCTTTTGATTTGCCTCGAACCCCCTTTACGGTATCAAGTTTCTCTAACAGGCTGGAAGCTTCCCTGTTATCACTTGTTTCGAGATATATAAGATCTTCACCAAGTGCATTTTTTAACTCCCAGGGTTTGCCTGTGACAATGATTTCCCCATGATCTATGATGCTTATCCTGTCACTGAGCTGGTCGGCTTCGTCCATGTAATGGGTTGTCAGGAAAATTGTTGTGCCCTGCCGGTTGATGTCCTTTACGTAATCCCAGATTCTTATTCTTGTTTGAGGGTCAAGCCCGATTGTAGGCTCGTCCATGAAAAGCACTCTCGGACGTGTCATGAGCCCCCTTGCAATCTCAAGCCTGCGCTTCATTCCACCGCTCAGATATCTTGTCAGGACATTCCTCTTTGCTTCAAGCTCTACCAGACTGAGCAATTTGTCAACACACGACTGCCTTTGAGCTTTTGGCATGGAATAAAGCCTTCCGTGGTATTCCAGAATCTCACGAACAGTCATATCCCTATCAAGAGTCAACTCTTGAAAGACAATCCCTATTGATTCCCTGACTTTTTCAGGCTCGGTTCTCAAATCATAGCCTGCAATAGTTACTCTTCCTTTCTGCATAGGCAGGAGAGTGGTAAGAATATTAATTACAGTACTTTTCCCAGCCCCGTTTGGCCCGAGAAAAGAAAATATCTCCCCTTTTCTTACCGTAAAACTGATGTTATCGACGGCTTTTATCTCGCCGAAAAAATATTCAAGGTTATTTACTTCTATGATATTATCTTCCAGAACCAGTACTCCATCTGCTTCTATCTATAAAGGAAATGAAACTTTCATTGATAAATAGGTATTTTGCCGGAATTTCTACAGAAAGTAAACTGATTAATGAATCTGGGTAAACTACCTAGCCCTGAAACTCTCGTTTGACAGCTCAAGTTCTTGAGAGTGAAGATTCTCTTGCTTCATTCTCCTTACTTCCGCCAACGAGTCCACGAGCTCTTTTTCATGTTTCATAAGTGTAAATTTCTTGTTATTGATTACGATATTTATGTTTCATAAGTGTAAATTTCTTGTTATTGATTACGATATTTATGTTTCATAAGTGTAAATTTCTTGTTATTGATTACGATATTTATGTCCCGATTATACAAGGCATCACATTCGGGACAAAGCCATTCCCTTATATTTTCAGTAAGATTTGGATGTTTGTCATAAATATTGCAGGTTTTTGATGATGGCTCACTGCCTTAATATATAAATAAAAAATATATTTAATCCTAATTAGCATGAAAATAAGAAATGTGAATCCTGATTAGCATAAAATTAAAAAATGTTTAAAGCCGGTAAGCTTACAATAAATGTAGATCGTTTCTCGGAAACTTCACGGTACAGGGCAAGACTCAAAACTAAATATATTAGATCCATTTAGATCCATTCGATTTCATCGTCCTTATTTGAAGCTTTTTTTGCAGATACACCTTTTCTTTTACCTTTTTTGCTTGAACGGACTTTTTCTTCTGGTTTTTCAGCGGGTTCTTCAATGAGGTATTTTATCAGAGAGTCGAGATTCTGTTTTAGTTCATAGTTATAACTTTTTGGAAGTTCGTCCTGCTTTTCAACAGCTTTCAGAGTTTCTTCAAAATATGACTTTGCAAGGGCTGGATCTCTTTCAATGTAGACTATCCCCATAACAAAATACAAAGGGTAAAAATCTTTATATTTTTGATTGAACTTTTTGTAAAAGTCCTGGATTTTTTCAAAATTTTCTATTTCCATAAGGTCCAGGAGATAGGATTGAACAAGTTCAACATAATCCGGACCATTTTCCAGCAGGTAATCAAATTTTTCATTGTCATCCATTAAAAAGAAACCCGTTTCAAGATTCTCTGCCGTACTGTCCACTCCAAAAATCTCGTCTGGCCCCAGTACTTCTAATAAGCCTCCCTCTTCAAAAAGGTCTTCCTCGTCAAAGAAATCTTCAGCATCTTTTTTCATGAGAAGCATATCAACCTGAGCTCCAGATACGCCCATTTTACTTGCAAATTTTTTGAACTGCCTTTCGTATTTTTTCTCTTCTTCCTCTGAAAAAAAGCCAAGCACGTATGTAACCCACTTTACATAGGCCTGTTTTCCCTCCAGCCAGGACCTGTTATCAATGACCCACAAAACGTAGGCAAGAACAAGAGTAAATTCATGGTCGGTAAGCGGGCTTTCCTCAAGAGGTTCAACCAGGCTTTTTACAATTTCCTTTTCAAGGGCTTTTTCAAAAAAACTAATTGGCTTGTCGCGGTTCTGCTTTATATTCTTCAATGCTTTTATGACATCTTTGTCCGTTACTTTCCGGTTCTCTTTGTAGTAATATTCGGCAATTGAAAACTCGATTTCACTAAGATATTCACTGTACTCGTATTCATTCTCGTAAATGCTTTTTATTTCCTTTATCATTGGAGTATCCGGCATGAGAAGTTCGGACAATGAGAACTCACTTCAACAAGTTTATTGTTTTCATCAAGATTCATATGATTCTTATCTGGTCGTTGATTTATATTAGTTTCCATGTGTCTTCGGAACCGAGAAATCATGAATTTCGCCTTTATTGTCCTGTTTGATACTTGTCTGTTTGTCCTGAACACATTTTTTAGCAGGCATATGAAATTTTCTAAGTGAACATTGTTCAAAAACATCATTACTAAGTTGTACCAATTGCTGCTTATCAAGTGAACGTTGTTCATCAATTCTAAGCAAATTTATATATACGATAAATAACATTTGTTATATAACATATGTTATCTAATGTGATTCTGTATGCCATCTAAAACAAATGCTGAAAAAACAAGAAGGTCCGGACCTTTTGGAAAATCTAGAGAAAAACAGTTCAGTGTTTGCATGGGAGTGTCCGGTTTTGTTTCGTGAACTGGCAATACAGAAAATCCATACGTGACTTCTTATGAAACCGTTCAGGATGCTATGGTTGAAACACTGGCTGAAGACCAATAAGTCGTATTCGTCGAATCTTAGTAAACTTGTGCATAAATCAAAAAATAATCAGAAATCTTTCAGATCAAAACAATGTTTTGTTATTGAATCGGGGTAAAATCATGAAATCAATACTTTTCGTACTTGCTTTGCTTCTTTTATCGGCCCCTCAGGCCTCTGCAGCAAACAGCACCCAGACCTATGGAACAAGTCCAGCACGCATAGTCGAACTCTACAGTGACCTCGAGTCCTTTGATATAACACTCTACTCGGTCCAGCCGGAAAAGAATCTGACCCTTGAGACATCTTTGATCAGGCCAGGAAAGGGGAGTGAAGAAATCATTGCTACTCAGGAATTTTTAACTGGTAATTTTCCTGCGAATACAAAAGTTACGAAAGTTGGCTTATGGGATGTCAGGAATCCCACGCGTGGAGCTTATACTCTGAGAGCAAGGCTTATGGAACAGGGGCAGATACTCTCAGAATCCAGGTATGAATTTGTTTACGGCAGCAACTCAGCTTCCAGACTTCATGTAGACGATCTTGTCCCTAACTCCGAAGGAATCTCTGTTGTACTCTCCCCAAATCAGGCTTCACTTTTTGATATCGAATATATGCTTGTAAACGGACACGATGTAATCTATGAAACAAAAACCGAAAAGGTATCCTTGACAAGTGTTCCTGAAGCTTTTTCTGCATTCTGGGGTACTCTCCTTGAGAATAATAAAGAGTATGATGGTAGAGTAAAGGTCCATGTTTACTCCCCAGACCAAGGGTTTATAGTTTCAACAGAGCGTTTCACTGCCAGAGACGATGCTGAGATTACCGATATCTACGAAGACGAGACCGGGGCAAGTGCAACTATTTATGGGCGTTCCCAGGTGCCTTTTGAAGGAAGTCTGCTTTTTTCAGTACACAAACTGGACGCAAATTCTGAAAAAGGGAGTGCCAGTCTTGTTGAGTCTGTCCAGCAAAGGGTTCCAGTGTTGCTGAATAACGATGACGAAACCATTGAGGTCGCCTGGAAAGAAAGGCTCACTGAGGGAGTTTACAGACTCAAGATTGAACTTATCGGTAACGACGGAGATGTTATAGAACGCAGGGAAACCATTGTTGAGTCTGATTTTTCTCCTATGAATGAGGGTGCGACAGTCCTTGATACAGGAAATGAAACCTCAGACGAAGAAGAGGGGAACGGTATCACTGGCTCTTCTGTTATAGCAGGAACTGCGGGGCTTGCTATGGTTTTTGTATTTTTTAAAATACATAATAAAAAATCAAAAAGGCCGTGAATTCCATGAGTTATGAACTTTTAATTGCTCTCAGACAGATCAGGGCAAGAAAATTCCAGACTCTACTTTCGGTAGGAGCAATAGCTCTAGCTGTAATGATACTTACAATTTCCCATTCTATTATGGTAGGTGTTACAGAGGAGTTTTATAACACGTCGGTGGACAAAATTCCTCATGTCTCGGTCTCTCCAGAAGAAGGTGAGGATTACATCTATCTCTATGACACTTTGATAGAAAGGATTAGCTCAATTGAAGGAATTGCTGCAGTTTCTCCTTTCCTTACAGGTCAGGCTTCTTTGAAATTCAAGGACAATTCCCTTAATTCTGAGATTAGAGGTATAATCCCTTCACAGGAAAATGAAATTGGATCTATCGAAGAAGATATGGTTGAGGGCAGTTTCCAGGAACTGGAATTCTCGAGAAATACGGTGGTTATAGGTTCAAAGCTTGCGGAAAAACTTGAGGTTAATCTGGGGGACTTCATAAATGTGTCTTTTCCGAATGCAAATCCCCTCTCTTTAAGAGTTGTGGGGATCTTCCATACGGGGTCTTCTCTTGACGAGTCCCTGACATATACTTCCCTGCATACTGCCCAACAATTCTATGATGCCTCGAACGTGGTTAATGGGATTTCTGTTCGTCTCAGTGATTTTAACAGGGATAGGGAAATTGCAAACGAGATCAAAAAACTTGGTTATAATGCAGAAGGCTGGACAGAGACATATTCTGCAATCCTCCGCACCCTTGCTCTCGAAAGCACTACAGACAATATCATATACGGGCTTGTTGTTGTCATAGCCTCCTTTGGCGTTGTCAGTACACTGAATCTTTCGGTTATCAGTGCAACGAGTCAGATAGGTATGCTTCGCGCTATGGGTGCACCGGTCTCAAGCATCCAGAAAATTTTCATATTCCAGAGCGGGATTCTTGGCCTTCTGGGCGCTCTTATCGGCACTTTTGCAGGAATTCTTATAGCTCTGACAATAGGACAGTATGAGATCCAGCCAGATTCATCCGATGTTTACGGAAGTATTTCCTTCATCCCTGTTGCCGTGCACCTTATGGATACTTTATTCATCATTTTTGCCGTTTTTCTGCTTAATCTGATTACAGGAGTTTATCCTGCGCGGCATGCGGCAAAAGTGGACCCTATAAAAGCTATTACTTCAAAGTGAGTGCGGGGTAATGCAATTTCAAAGTCAATTTGACAATTAATTGTAAATGTTAACTGTGAAAATCCAGTTGGCTAAAAATCTTATCTAATTTAATATTTTTAAAACCATAAAATATCCGTTGTCTAAAAACTCTAATACATACCCATATTTAGGAGTTTATTCAGATGTATGAAGTGAAAATCGCTTTGAGGCAGGTATTATCCAGAAAAAAGCAGACCCTTTTTTCTATACTTGCCGTTGCCCTTGCAGTTGCCGTAATCACAGTAATGATGGCATTGCTTTCTGGCTTTCAAGGAGAGCTTCTAAAGTCCAGTATTGAGGACAATCCACATATTGTTATCAATCCTCAGGATGAAAAAGAGGAGTTTATTCACCTCTACAAATACAACTCGGCCCTGATCTCCGAAAAAGAGGGAGTTATAGCTGCTTCCCCCAAATATATTGGACAGGTGGCGCTTAAATACAGAGACAATGCCGAAGGGGTTTCTCTTCAGGGAGTTGACCCAATGGCTGAAGAGAGTGTTATGAGGGTAGGTGAGGATGTTGTGGAAGGTGACTTCACAGCCCTTATTCATACAAGATACGGGATTCTACTCGGGGATCAACTTGCAAAAAACCTTGACGTCAATGTGGGAGACCGGGTTGATGCTGTTTTTCCGGGCTCGCAAACAACTTCTTTCAAGGTCATAGGTCTTTTTCATACTGGAACTTCTGCAGACGAGGTAACAGCCTATGCAAGGCTCGATTCGGCTCAGGATTTTTTCAATGAACCGGGAGTTGTAAGCAATATAGGAGTCAGAGTAGCAGACCCTTACCAGGCAGATGCTATTGCATCTTCGATTGAAGGAGAAACCAGACTTGATGCTGTAAGCTGGGGCGAAGCAAACTCTGAAATCCTCAGCTTCTTAGATATCCAGAAGGTCTCTGTAAATATTTTATACTTCCTGATTTACGCAATTGCAGGCTTTGGAATTGCAAACACTCTGATCACTGTCGTTGCTCAGAGAACCAGGGAAATAGGTATCCTGAAAGCTATGGGAACTTCGAGAAAGAGCATTATGGCTATCTTTCTTTTCCAATCCATGATCATTGGAGTAATAGGCCTGATGTTCGGTACAATTCTCGGTTATATTTCGATAATTGCGCTCCAGAACTATGAAATAGAAGTCCCACCGGAGACGTATTTCGGGCTTCAGACCCTTCCTATTGAAATTGAACCGCTCAATTTCTTGTATGCGGCTTTCTTTGCTTTTATTGTCAACATCTTCTCAGGAATCTATCCTGCGCAGAAGGCTGCAAAACTTGACTCTGTAAAAGCCATTGAAAGTGCCTGAATATACATTATTCACATTTTATAGTAGTAAAATAAACTGTAATATTTGACTGTCGCTTGTAATTTCTTTGCGAAATTTTGCATATTAACTTAAATTTTGTAAAACTCACTCAGTTGAACTGGAAAATAGCAGACACAGCAGATTAAACACTTACTGCCTAAATCATTATAATTTAAGTGAGGTGATAAAAAGTATGACAGAAGAAAGCCCAATTATTGAGATTAAAAATCTGACAAAGACCTATAAAAACGGAGTGGAGTTTAATGCCCTTGATAGTGTGAACCTGAATATTGAGAGAGGAGAATTCATTGCAATTGTCGGGCCGTCGGGTTCAGGCAAAAGTACACTCATGCACCTTATAGGCCTGCTGGACACTCCTAGTTCAGGTACCCTCCTGATAGACAGAAACGATGTAACAAAAATGTCGGATAAAGAACTTTCTGAGATAAGAAACAGGACACTTGGTTTTGTTTTCCAGTATCATCACCTGCTTCCCGATTTCACAGCTCTGGAAAACGTAATGATGCCACTTTTGATTTCTGGGAAAAAGAAGAAAGGAGCAAGAGAAATTGCCGAAAAACTTCTGAAAGAAGTCGGACTTGAAGAGAAAATGGATCACAGACCTAATGAACTTTCAGGAGGGCAGAACCAGAGGGTTGCAATAGCAAGAGCATTGAGCTGCTCCCCTTCAATTGTGCTCGGGGATGAACCTACAGGTAACCTTGATACAAAAACGGGTGGCATGATCTATGAACTTCTCAGGCAGCTGAACAGGGAGTATAATCAGACATTTATCGTAGTAACCCATAGCGAAAGTCTGGCTTCAAAAGCTGATAAAATTATCAGGCTTGTAGATGGGAAAATTACAGTTCAGTAATTACAGTTCAGTAAGGAGAAAAAATAAAGAATGCAAAAGGAAGACTTATGAGCATTTCAGGCATTCCGGCTGCGTGGAAAACTTTACTCTGCCCACTGCATACAGGCAAGCCACTTGTCGCATCCAGCTCTGGGTATTTGGCGAGAGTCTACTGGAAAACTTGTACTTGCTATCTACATCAATCCGGTGATATCCCACCTATAATAATTATTTTTTTAATTGCTCCATCTCCTTTTGTTTAATTTGTTGGATACGCAGGAGATCCTCTCCCATTTCCAGAAGAAGCGCCTCAGCAGCCTGGTCATCAAGCCAGGAAGGCAGCTGACCATTGGCAGCCATGACCGAGATTCCCATTTGAAAGATCCGCATTTTTAAAAGCAGGCGCCTGCGTTCTTCGTACGTCAAACCGCGCAAGTTTTCGTCTTCAGCCAGTACCTTAACAATAGCCTCCTGAACGTTTTCATACGAAGCCATGTATGGATTTTGCTGTATTACTAGTTCACGAAAAAGGACAGGGTACTCCCGTGCAAACGCTAAACTGGCTTTTCCGATATTTTCAAAGAGGTCCGATCCTTCTTGTTTTTTCATCAATTCATCCGAAAGGGCAAAAACACGTTCGACAACAGCTTTAATCAAATCATCAATTGTTTCGAAATTGAGATAGATCGGCGCAACCGAACAATGGAGACGTTTCGCCACGCTGCGAGCGGTTATGCTAGCAAAGCCTTCTTCTTTAGCGATGTCAAAAGCGGCTTCTACAATAGCTTCTTTGTCAAATTTTGTTTTGGGTGGCATACAGATCCCTCTTTAATTATTATTTGTTATATAACATGTGTTATTTTATATGATAAAAAGATATTTGTCAAGAAAAATGTGGAATATTAACAAAAAACTGGCCCACGTAGTTGTCCGACACCTTATCGAAGGAGATGCGGCTGGCATCTTGTTTACTTTCAAGCCTGTGAACGACCGGCAGTAGTGGCGAAGTTGTTGGGGAAACTATTGGCATCAAAGAACTGATGACTGCACGTCCCAAAGAGAACACTACGGAAGTTCCGATCCCGGCCGAAAATCGCTGACAGATCACTCAAACCGAGATGTCGTATCAGGAGTGATGCTTACATTGTTGAATATTGACACTGCCTAATCTAGCTGGCGTGCACCTGAAAAAAACTCATGCTCCCTCTTGATAACCCCATATCTTCAAAGATAGATCGACCATCAGGTCAGTCAGGGCTTCTTCGTCCATGAGAGGCAGAGGGCAGATGATGTCACAGAGAATAATGCTTTTTACAGTAAACCCCCAACATACAAGGACTTCCAGGGGGTCTTTATTACCTATATCAACGCCATTGAAACGGCAAAAAAATTCGGATGCGGTCTTGTAGTCTTTGACATCCATCTTTTTGATTTCATCCATGATTTCGCTATCGCTCAGTGTGGCCATGATCAACGCTTTTATTAAAGGACTATTATCTTTGTAGAATTGCTGCATATTTTTGATAACATCTCTCATGTAACCCGGAAAATCATTAAAATCAATAGTTTCTGGCTGTTTTATCCTCAATAACTCATCCGTGTATCTATAACCGATCTCCTTAAGGATGTCAAACTTGCCTCCCGGGAAATACTTATAGATCAGTCCTATACTCACGCTGGCAGCTTCAGCTATGTCCCGGATAGTCACGTTTTCATAGCCTTTTGTCTCTATCAGCATGCACATGGCATCCTGGATGGTAATGATTTTTGCCTTTTTATCCCGTTTTGTACTCTTTTGATTTTTTTGAACAATTATTTTATCCCGCATCTGATATCTCCTAAGTGAACAATATTCAAAACTTTATTAATAAATCGTATGCATCAATACTCTAAGTGAACAATATTCAAAACTTTATTAATAATTCGTATGCATCAATACTCTAAGTGAACAATGTTCAAAAACCTTTATTAATAAGTTGTATGCATAAAAGATTAATAGAATTTTATACAAAGTCCAGAAATAATCCAAAGTCTCTAAGATTGAAACGCAGTTCAACGATTTTTATAAAAATGTATTTTAATAATTGTTATATACAGAACCGGGGTAAAAGACAATGAAAGCTGCACTTTTCTTACTTACTTTTTACCTTATATCAGTTTTTCCGGCCTCTGCATCCGAGAATTCTCACACTGGAGAAACGAGTACAGCCTACATAGCCGATCTTTATAGTGATCTTGAGTCCTTTGATGTAACCATCTACTCGGACCAGCCAGAAAACAACTTGAACCTTGAGGTGCTTCTTGTCAGACCCGTGGGAACAAATGAGGAAATGCTTGACAGACAGGTATTTTCAGTTGATAGCATTCCTGCAAATAAACAGGTAATAAAGGTTGGTTTCTGGAATGTCGGAAGTTCCGAACGCGGAGCTTATAAGATAAAGGCTCAGCTTCTTGAAGGAAACAAGGTTCTTTCAGAGTCTGAGTATAATTTTGCTTACGGCACTAATTCTGCTTCAAGGCTTCAGGTCAATGACCTGGTAGCTAACTCCCAGGGAATCAGCGTTGCACTTTCTCCAAAAGAAGCCTCACTTTTTGATATCGAATATATGCTTGTAAATGGTTCGGATGTCGTTTATACAACAAAAGCTGAAAAATTATCACTTACCAGCGCTCCGGATATTTTTTCCGCTCCCTGGGGTACACTTCTTGAAAACAATAAAGAGTATGCTGGAAGAGTAAAGATTCAGGTTTATTCTCCTGATAAGGAGGTTATAAGCTCAGCCGAGAGGTTCACTGCTAGAGACGATGCTGAGATTACCGATATCTACAAAGATGAGACCGGAGCAAGTGCAACTGTTTATGGGCGTTCTCAGGTGCCTTTTGAAGGAAAACTGATTTTTTCTGTATACAAACTGAAAGCAACTTCTGAAATAGGGAACTCCAGTCTTGTTGAATCTGTTCAGCAAAGGGTTCCAGTGTTGCTGAATAACGATGACGAAACCGTTGAAGTAGCCTGGAGCCACAGGCTTACTGAAGGGATCTACAGGCTTGAGATCGAACTTCTGGGAAACGACGGTGACATTATTGAGCACAGGGAAACAGTTATCGAATCCGATCTCTCCCAAAATTCCAGCGTTAGCCTGGTAAATAATACTACTTCAGAAACAGAGACTTCAGACGAAAAAGGAATCCCGGGTTTTTCTGCGGCAGCTTTAGTTTCAGGGCTTGCGGCGATTTTTGCCCTTTTCAGAAATAAAATTTGAAACCAGATTGAAGGCTGTGAGTCCCATGCGTTATGAACTCTTTATTGCGCTCAGGCAGATTCGGGCAAGAAAATTCCAGACAATTCTTTCAGTTGGAGCTATAGCTCTTGCTGTAATGGTACTTACCGTTTCCCAGGCGGTTATGGTTGGTTTTACTGGCGAACTCTATAACACTACCGTAAATAAACTTCCTCACGTCTCGGTATCTCCGCAGGAAGGTGAAGACTATATTTACCTTTACAGAACCCTCATCGAAAAAACTGAAAAAATAGAGAGTGTTTCTGCAGTTTCTCCGTTTCTTACAGGAAAAGCGTCCTTCAAGTTCAAGACAAATTCCTTTAACGCCGAGCTGAAAGGCGTCATCCCTCTACAGGAAAACAATATCAGCGCCATTGAAGCTGATATGGTTGAAGGAAATTTCAGGGAACTTGAATATTCGAGAAATACGGTGGTAATTGGCTCGAAACTGGCAGATAAGCTTGAGGTTAATCCTGGAGACTCGGTTGATGTGTCTTTTCCAAATGCAACCCCTCTGTCCCTGAGAGTAGTTGGAATTTTTCATACCGGTTCGCCTCTGGACGAATCCCTTACTTATACATCCCTGGATACCGCCCAGGAATTCTACAATGTTCCGGATGTGATTAACGGTCTTTCTGTCAGGCTTGAGGATTTTAATAGGGACAGGGAAGTTGCTGCTAAGATCAAAAAGGCCGGCTATAAAGCAAAAGGCTGGACCGAAACCAATCCTGAAATTCTTAGGACAATTGCCATTGAGAGCACTTCCAACAATGTAGTCCTTGGTCTGATTATAGTTATTGCTTCTTTTGGAGTGGTTAGCGCTCTGAATCTTTCAGTTATCGGTGCTACAAGCCAAATCGGTATGCTTAGGGCTATGGGAGCTACGGTTTCCAGTATCAGGACAATCTTTGTACTTCAAAGCGGTATTTTGGGTTTGCTAGGTGCTCTTATCGGGACTCTTACAGGAGTTGCAATATCCCTGGGATTAGGTCAGTACGAAATGCCAGCTGCTTCCTCAGAATTTTACGGCGGCATGACAACCATTCCCATTATAGTCCGAACTGGAGATATTCTGGTCATTATTATTGCAGTTTTTCTGCTGAACCTTATTGCCGGGATTTACCCTGCCCAGCAGGCAGCTAAACTCGACCCCGTGAAAGCTATCAGTTCAAAATAAGTACAGATTTAAGATGACCCCGTGAAAGCTATCAGTTCAAAATAAGTCAGATTTAAGATTATTCCCTGGCTTATTTAAAATTAAATTATTAAGTTACATTAATAAAATATTTTGACAGATTATATATTCTGGAAATTATGAGATTCCCTGCTGACTAAAAACTCTAAAATGCATTATCTCCAGGAGCTAATTCATATGTATGAATTGAAAATCGCATTGAGGCAAGTTTTTTCCAGAAAAAGGCAAACTTTTTTTGCCATACTTGCAGTTGCCCTTGCCGTAGCCGTAATTACGGTAATGATGGCAATGCTTTCTGGCTTTCAAGGAGAGCTTATAAAGTCCAGTACTGAGAACAATCCCCATATTGTTATCAATCCTCAGGATGAAAAAGACGGGTTTATTCATCTTTACAAATATAATTCGGCCCTGATTTCGGAAAAAGAAGGAGTTATAGCGTTGTCTCCCAAATATCTGGGTCAGGCAGCCCTGGAATATAAGGATAATGCAGAGGGTATTTCACTTCAGGGAGTTGAACCTGAGGCTGAAGATAAGGTTATGCGGGTAAGCAAGGATATGATAGAAGGGAGCTTTCTATCGCTCACCCATACAAGAAATGGAATCATACTTGGAGATAAGCTTGCGGAAAATCTTGAGGTTCAGCCTGGAGACCGGGTAGATGCAGTGTTTCCGGGCTCAAAAACAACTTCTTTTAAGGTTATAGGTCTGATCCATACCGGAACGGCTGCAGATGAGGTGACAGCCTATGCAAGGCTGGATTCATTGCAGGATTTCTTCAATGAACCTGGAGTTGTAAGCACAATAGGGGTCAGGGTCGCAGACCCGTACCAGGCCGACGTTATATCAAGCTCAATTGAAAAAGAAACCGATCTTAATGCAGTAAGCTGGATAGAAACAAATGCAGAAATCCTTAATCTTCTAAACACTCAGAAGGTTTTCGTAAACGTTTTCTATATCCTTATTTACGGGATTGCCGGGTTCGGGATTGCAAATACTCTGATTACCATTGTTGCTCAGCGAACCCGAGAAATAGGTATCTTAAAAGCTATGGGAGCTTCTCAAAAAAGCATAATGATTGTTTTTCTTTTCCAGTCTGTAATTCTCGGAGCTATGGGGCTGGTTTTGGGTACTATTCTGGGTTATATTGCAACCATTACTCTGCAGAGCTATAAAATCGCAGTCCCTCAGGAGATGTATTTCGGGCTTCAGACACTTCCTCTTGAAGTCGACCCTCTCAACTTCGTATATGCTGCTTTCTTTGCTTTCATAATCAACATAATCTCAGGTATTTACCCTGCACGGAAGGCTGCAAAGCTTGACCCTGTAAAAGCCATAGAAAGTGCCTGATATGATCACTTCTCACGGGTGTAATAAAGCAGTCTGCTGCTTGGGTTTAGTATATAATTGATTTATACATCTAAAATTGTCCGCCTAATATTCACCTAATACCTACATAATAAAATTTGAAAATTTGCGCAGTTAAAATCAAAAAAGAGTCAATAAACCCTGACTGTAAGAACCAATAAAATCCTGACTGTAAGAGCCAATAAAACCCTGATTGTTTAAATTTCAATAACTCTCAATGAGGCGCAGAAAAAGTATGACAGAAGAAAGCCCAATAATCGAGCTTAAATACCTGACAAAAACCTATCAAAACGGGATGGAATTCCATGCTCTCGATAATGCAACTCTGAAGATAAAAAAAGGGGAATTCATTGCAATTGTCGGGCCGTCGGGTTCAGGCAAAAGTACACTTATGCATTTAATAGGCCTGCTGGATACTCCGAGCTCAGGCACTCTACTGATAGATAGAAATGATGTAACAAATATGTCTGACAAAGAACGTTCTGAGATAAGAAACAGGATGCTTGGTTTTGTTTTCCAGTACCATCATTTGCTCCCTGATTTTACAGCCCTGGAAAATGTAATGATGCCACTTTTAATTGCTGGAAAAAAGAGGAAAGAAGCAAAGGAAATTTCCGAAAAACTCCTGAAAGAGGTAGGACTTGAAGACCGGATGGATCACAAACCCGGTGAACTTTCAGGAGGGCAGAATCAGAGGGTTGCAATAGCAAGAGCATTAAGCTGTTCCCCTGCAATTGTACTGGGAGATGAGCCAACAGGCAACCTTGATACAAAAACGGGTGACATGATCTACGAGCTGTTGAGGCAGCTTAATAAGGAATATAATCAGACATTTATTGTAGTTACTCATAACGATGATATGGCCTTAAAAGCTGATAGAATCATCAGGCTAGTGGATGGAAAAATCATGGCTCCGTAAAAAATGTGGAGAATGTAAATGGAAAAATAGTAAAAGGAAAGAGAGTAAAAGGAAAGAGAGTAAAAAGTACTTTTATTCGGCAAAAAACTGTCATTGGTTCTTACAAACAGTATTGCCCTGATAGCTAAAATTACCGGCTCGAATACCTATCACCTATTTTCACGGGCGTTGCTATTGCATCGGCAAGAATGAAAAAATGGCAACTAAAAAGTTTGCTTTGCACACGGAAAAAATGTTCAGTGCCGTGCAACCAATATGCATGCCACTTTTTTCAGGACTGCCTTTACTTAAAAATGTCTGATGCGAGTTTTCACTTTATAGATGCCCGGTTCAAAAAGTATCAATTAAAAACAATTGAAACCCTAAAAACAATTAACCCTAAAAACAATTAAGACCCTAAAAACAATTGAAATCCTAAAAAGCGCTTTAAGAAGATTAGAAAGAGCCTGGGAGAGTTTTATTCCTTTTACTGTAGCCCCCGATACAGTAACTCCGAAAATATCCTATTATATTATTCGGATTAGAATCTCTTCCAGGCAATTCTTTACTCACATACCCTACCAGTCATTTCCCATTGTGTTGATCCATCCGTTTTTTCTAACGTTATAGAAATCTATTCTCTTTGATCAGATATCTTTTACCTGTTCTCTTCAGTTTACAATCTATAATTATTCCTAAACTTATTTAAAATAAATTATATGAAAAATTGTTTGCAAACAAAAAATATTCCAATGTAAAATGTTTTTTTAGCAAACAACAATTTAATGTTAAATATGATTTTATAATTACTAAGTTTTATTAAAACATAGGAGTTTTTAAAATC
>NZ_LZPK01000356.1:0-2070 GCF_001729375.1 Methanosarcina sp. A14
GGGTTAATTGCAACTCCCCAGGGCTTTTTTCCTACCTTCACCGTGGCTGTAACTTTGTTTGTTGCGGTGTCAATTACGGAGACAACGCTGCTTGCTTCTTTCGATACATACACCTTAGTTCCAGCGGGGTTGACTGCAACTCCATAAGGATATTTTCCTACAAGTACCTTGGCTGTAACCTTGTTTGTTGTGATATCAATTACAGTAACAGTGGTGCTACCGCTATTCGTAATGTAGGCGTATTTAGCCGTGCTTGAAGTACTTTGTGCAGTAGTTGCCGATGCAGTAGATAATGTCAAAATTAAAAATAAAACAATAGCTGTTGAAGCTAACGCTACTGAACACAGTTTTTTGTTCACTTTCATTGTCTCACTCCTAATATTTCGTCCTACATCCAGCAGGTAAATTGTTATTTCAAATATTTTCACTGATAGCTTTTTTGTGGGAACTTGCATTCCATCCCATACAAAACGACCACAAAAATGACCTGTCGTTTTTTTTATGATGATAGTTGGGCCATGTTAACATATGTTAAATACAGATCAAATTAATAGGGCATTTGAAAAGCGCTATCCTGATATCCTCTTCATTTCAAGGGAAAATATTCTAACCAAAAAACCTGGAATAATTTTATTACACGTTTTGAAAGTTATTGGTATCTTAATGTGTTTTTTAGACTTTAGTAAACTTTTCAACTTTCAGCAAATATATGAAACCCACTTTTTTCCGTACAGTTTGAAGAGGATACTTATCCTGAAAAATATCCAAATTTTAATGTCGATCTGCCAAATACAGGTTTTTTTCTAAAACTCAGTTCCAAAATCCAGGTATTTTTTTCGTTTTTGGATTTGTAGAAAACCTATCTAAATCATATTCAATAGGCTCTTGAATAAATAGTTAATAGTGTTTTAAGTAGTTCAGTTTAAACAATTGGAAGTTCTTGATTTCAGAGAATTTCTACATAACCACGTTTTTTAATTAACAGATTGAACCGAAGTTTATAAAATCATGAAAATTGGGATGTAGCTATAGATAATTTGCAGGTGTAATAAAAAATTTACTAAGTACCTGATCCATGTAGTTCAACTTTTACGTCATTCCATCTTGAACTCATCCACCGTTGGTAATTATATCTAGGACTTACACACTTGAGAATCGAAATCAATTACGGCAAATACTGTGGATTAAAGTCACATATTAGACAGTTAATGATCTAACACTGTTGATTTTTCACTTCAACTGCGTAAGTCATAATATCGTTTCCACATTATCTATAAGAACCATTATAGGAACTTTGTTATATTGATTATATGTTAGATCCTTCACGATAATAGATTAACTATATTTATTCCACGATTACTGATTTACCCTATATTTAGATTTTTTATATTAAAACGTTTTTAGTTCTTGTCCAAGGGCCTCTTTTTTGGTTACGGTCTCTGTTTTATGTATTACTTGATGCGGCTTTATACTATGAAATCCAAATTCAAGCTGAATTTACAAAAAACTCAGTATTCAGCCCATTCAAATTGTAAATCAAATGTAAATTTAAGGTAAACTCTTAGATTTAGACAAACTTTTAGACATTAGATAAAAGTTATACACAGTCAGTTTTTGAATTTCAACCTGATACAGAAGATTGAAGTTTCTTCACTCAGAAAAAGATAAAGGCACAGGGAACTAAGAAAAACTGATGCTAATTCTGAAAACAGAATAAGAGAAAACAGAAGTAAGGTCTGTTTCAGCCGCCCACTACGATTCTTCCATTGTGACCAGAACAGACCTTTGAGTTCATCACGTTTAGCCTTTATTTTTTCGTGTTTCAGTTTAAGAGTTTATTTGTTTTCAGAGTATATTTCCGGTCTTGTGTTTGTTGGCACCTTTATGAAGTTTGTCTTCGTTAAGTACTACTCCTGCTGCATTACTTCCTGTAAATGTAATCCTATAGAATCCCAGGAGGTTTACAACCGTTTTCAAAGTAGCAGTCACTTTGCCACTTTTATATATTTCCATTTTAATTTTGTACTACTTCCTGCTGCATTTGTTGCTGTGAGTTTAACCGTGTAAGTT
>NZ_LZPK01000357.1:0-4737 GCF_001729375.1 Methanosarcina sp. A14
GGCAAACAAGCGAGTGGGCATAACAATATAGTAAAGTTAGGCATATCGACGTCAGATAGAGAAGCCTGAAGGGGGATTATGACAACAGACCTGGAACTATTTCCGGCAACAAATCCGAATCCTGTGCTCAGTGTGGCAAATGATTGCACTGTCCTGTACTCAAATAAAGCTGGTAAAACCTTATTACATGAGTGGGGTGTGGCAGTAGGAGATAAACTGCCATCCTATGTTGAAGGTATCGTGAAGAACGTAATTTTCCTAAATAGACCCGAAAAAATAAAAATTGAAACGGGAAAAGGAGTTTATTTTGTAGGTTTTTACTCTGTACCTGAAAAAAAATGCGTAAACATTTACGGATTCGATATAAGTGGCTGGAGAAAATTTGAAGAAAAACCTCCTGGACGTGAAGTTGGTGAGGTGGCAAACCTTGAGTTGGCTAATATTATTGATGTTCCAGCGATCCAGTCTCTCATGGATGATTTCTATAGGCTTGTTCATATTCCCATGGGCCTGATCGATCTCAAAGGCAATATTCTTGCAGGCGTCGCCTGGCAGGATATCTGCACAAAATTTCATAGAATCCACCCCGAAACCTGTAAAAACTGCATAGAAAGCGACATAAAGTTATCCGTAGGCGTTCCCCCTGGAGAGTTTAAGCTTTACAGGTGCAAGAACAACATGTGGGATGTAGCGACTCCTGTCATGGTAGGCGGTAAGCACGTTGCCAATATTTTCTCAGGCCAGTTTTTTTTTGAAGATGAACCTGTGGACTATGAGCTTTTCCGATCTCAGGCCAGAAAATATGGTTTCAACGAGGAGGAATACATAGCAGCATTTGAAAAAGTTCCACGGTTAAGTAAGGAAGCTGTAAACAAAAAAATGGCTTTCTTCGTGAAACTTGCCAACATACTCTCACAATTAAGCTACAGTAACTTCAAGCTTTCCCAGTCACTTGCAGAAAGCGAGATCCTGGTGAATAAGCTAGAGAAAAACAGGGAAGATTTCAATCGTGCTCAAACAGTGGGAAATATCGGAAGCTGGAGTCTGGATGTGCGTAAAAACGAACTAGCCTGGTCTGATGAAAATTACCGTATCTTTTGCATCCAAAAAGGTGTCCCTTTAACCTATGAAACTTTTCTTTCAAAAGTTCATCCGGATGACAGGGACTATGTTGACAAGAAATGGAATATGGGATTAGAAGGCGAACCATACGACATCGAACATCGAATTGTCGTAGACGGTAAGGTTAAATGGGTGCGTGAAAAAGCATATATTGAATTTGACAAAGACGGGATGGTAACCGGCGGTTTTGGTATAACACAGGATATAACCGAACGCAAAAAATCAGAAGAAGCCCTTAAAAGAGCACATGATAGTTTAGAAGCAAAAGTTAAAGAACGTACATCAGAGCTTGAAAAAGCTTACGAATCACTGATGGAGGAAGAGAGAAGACTCTCTGAAGCTCAAAAAATAGCTCATGTTGGAAATTGGGACTGGGATCTTAATACCGGTGAAGTTTACTGGTCTCATGAGATGTGCCGTATCTTTGGGTATGCCCCCAAAAAGTTATTTCATACATACAGTGAGCTTTTAAACTTTATACATCCCGAAGATCGAAGCTATGTGGACAATGTCGTTAAAAGTGCTTTAAATCGAGAGTCCTTTAGCATTGATCACAGGATTATCTCGGCTGAAGGCGAAGAGCGTATAGTCCACGCACAGGGTGATGTTGTTTTTGATGAGAAAAAAAGCCCAATTCGATTGAGAGGAACAATTCAGGACATTACAGATCACAAGAAAGCAGAGGAGAAGATCAGGATATTAGCAGATGCTGTGGAATCATCAAATGATGCTATTGTAACAGAGTCTTTCGATGGTACTATTATCAGCTGGAATAAAACGGCAGAGCAGATTTACGGTTATTCCGCCGAAGAAATTCTGGGTAAAAATGTCTCAATACTGGAACCGTATAATCTTAAAGGGAAAATAAAAAAGATAATTGAAAAAGTTAAACATGGAGAAAAAATCCATCATTACAGAACTTTACGGCTAAAAAAGGATGGTACAACAACAAATGTTTCAATAACTTATTCTCCAGTTTTTGACGCTTTTGGAGAGCTGAAGGCTATCTCAGCTATTGCAAGAGATATTACTGAGCAAATAAATGCGGAAAAAATACTGGCAAAAGCCGAAGAAGCCAGAAAAAAAGAAATCCATCACCGAATTAAGAATAATCTGCAAGTGATCTCTTCCCTTCTTGACCTGCAGGCTGAAAAGTTCCGAAGCAGAAAATGTGCTGAGAATGTGGAAGTTCTTAATGCTTTCAAAGAGAGTCAGGACAGAGTAATGTCAATTGCCCTTATCCACAAAGAGCTCCACGAAGGCAAAAGAACCGATACATTAAACTTCTCTGCATACCTTGAAAGGCTTGTTGAAAATTTGTTCCAGACTTATAGAGTTGGAAATGTCAATACGAGCCTGAACATAGAGCTGGAAGAAAACATTTTCTTTGATATGGATGTCGCTGTCCCATTGGGAATAATCATTAATGAACTTGTTTCAAATTCCTTGAAGTACGCATTTTTAGGTAGAGATCATGGAAAAATTCAAATCAAACTTCATAGAGAAGATTCTGCAGAACACGCAAACAAAGAGCAGGGAAGAACTACAGAACATTATAATGACACTGATTTTACTTTAATAGTTTCGGATAACGGGCTTGGTATTACTGAAGATTTCAATTTAGAAGATTCCAATTCTCTTGGCTTACAGTTAGTGGAAGTCCTGGTGGACCAGTTAGGGGGTGAAATTGAACTAAAAAGAGGTTCTGGGACTGAGTTTGTTATAAAGTTCAAAGTACCAGTGCAAAATTGAAAAAATAGTAAAATCGAATTCTCATACAATGATCAGTTGACGAGAATTCATATACTGTTTGTTCGCTATGCTATGCACATAAACATCAGAGGTAAGTAATATATAATTAACTTGAATTAAATTTCAATCGTGTAGATATAGTAGTTGATATTGAATTTTTTAATGAGATTTATTATTTTAACCTCAAATGATCGAGACAGTTAATTACACGTCGAGGATCCTAGTTGCAGAAAAAAGCTATTTTGTAGATAAGCAATCCCGGGTTTTTTTAGAGCCAGAGCCAACCGGCAATGTCGTCAACACTAACAAGAGGTCGTATACCGGTAAATAAAATCGATCTTTCCAGGAACCCAGACCCTGCATGAGAAACTATTTGAAGGGTAGGCTTGCAGTCAGGCTGTAGATAACTGCAAATGCTTCCAGAGAAAAATTCCCTTTATGAAAACAGATTGTGCCGCTGGATTTGGTTTATATCATCCTATTTTTTATTTTTTAAAAATTCCAGTTGGGAGTTAAAAATGAGGAGTTTTTGAGGGCATTTGTTGAGATAACTATTACATAGACTGTATAAAACAAGGAGTATAAAAGTAAAAGTGATAAGTCAACTTTTAACCAAGTCAACTTATGTCTTTTTCAAATTATCTAACAACAATAGTCTTATGAACCCACAACTTCCACTTATAACCAGTGCACTTGATAGTCAGACAACTGATATAAGAACCCTTCTTTGAAAACTTATGTACCGGATTTTTTAGTGATGAAGTAATTTTTGTTCCTTGCTTATAGGTTCCGTCTCCAAAGTCCCATCTGATATATGTCTCTTTACCTCTTGACAGGTCCTTAAATCTTACTAGTCGCGAATCAGTACTCGAAGCGGCTGCCGCTGTATAATCAATGTAATTACCCCCACCAGTTAGACGTTGTGTTGCCGGAGGAGTTCCTGCACCAAGGGGAGTTTTGTATGCATAAACGGATGCAGAGGCTGCTGTAGATAATAAAGTCAACGTCATTAGTACGGTGAAAACAGATATTGCTATGTTCCATATGAACTTTCTATTATTTTTCATACAATTTTCCTCCTGTTTTTTCCATAATTTGATCCGGGTATGCCCGTAATCAAAAATAACAGAATAAATTTACTCAAAAACCACAGGGTAAATTAAAATATAAGCATACTTATTTCCAAGGGAATTAAATAAAAATCCAAATGCGAGTTTAAAGCTTGATAAAGCTTTATTTTTGTTTATAAAACATGATAACAGTATAAATTCATTTATAAATACGCTCAGCTGTTATTATCAAAAAAATAAAGATCATTATAAGTTTATACAATACAAGCTCTTACGAAAGTTCCTTATTGCTCCAGGAGTGCCAGGGTCTAAGAACACCCCGTCTTTTGCAGGTTGTCTGGCAATTCAATTTCAGAGCAAAATATGTAAAAAATAAGGTATCGGAAGCCTTTAAATCAAAAAAGGGAATTGCTATATTACCAATAGTATTTGTTGGACAGCCTCTAAATGCCAGAGTCTTTTCCGGAGTCTTCGTGACTCTCCGCGCTCTCGATGTAATAAAGTTAATCAATCCTTATAGAAACTGAGAACAAGACTGGAAGGAGCAAAAGAATATTAGAACCAGGTTAAGAAGAAAACACAGACTTCCGACGAAATAGGTATTCTTGCTCAGGAGAATATATGGATAAAGAAACAATTAAAGTGCTCAAACGGATGGGAGAAAAATATGAAAAATATCCATTGGTCATCGGTTAAGGATTTATTTCCTTCTTCTGTTACTCTTTTTAGATCCAGTTCTTTCATTTTTTACTCAAACCATTCATCTCTAAATTTTTCTCTGTTTACATGAGGA